>CALFRK010000046.1 GCA_937919625.1 uncultured Ilumatobacter sp. | reverse complement strand
GACCGTGCCCGATGGGGCATTCCCGGTGACCGTTGCGGTCAGCGTGACCGGATCGCCGACGAGAGGCGTCTCGGTGGACGCCGCGACCGCCACACCAGCCACGGTGAGCACCGTGACGGTAGCGGCGCTCGAGGTCGCTGTCGTGTTGAGAGTGTCACCCGAGTAGACGGCCGTCAGGCTGTGGGAGCCGAGCGCCAGCGAACTGGTCTCGATGCTCGCCTCGCCCGCCGCTAACGCCACCGTGCCGAGGCTGGTGGTGCCATCGAAGAACTCGACGCTTCCGGTCGGAGTATTGCCCGTCACGGTTGCTGTCAAAGTGAGGGGTGCGCCAGCCGACGGGGTGCTACCAGAAGCAGCCAACGTCACCGTGGCGACCGTGACGACCGTAACCGTCGTTGCAGACGAGACCGATGTGTTGTTGGTCGCGTCGCCGCCGTAGGCGGCCGTGATAGATCGAGCCCCAGCGGACAGGGTTCCGGTGATGATCTGGGCTGTCCCGCCGCTCACCGCGGCAGTTCCGAGGCTGGTCGTGCCATCGAAGAACTCGACGCTCCCGCTTGGCGACGCGCCTGTGACCGTGGCGGTGAGTGTCACGTCGACACCAACGTTGGCCGAGGTCGGCGAGGCGGTCAGCGATGTAGCGGTCGAACTCTTGAGGGTTACCGACACGGGCGACGAAGCAGGACCATTCCCCTGGACGTTGGTGGCCACGACAGTGAAGGTGTACGTAGTGCCGATGGCCAAACCGAGCACCGTGCAGTTCGCGGCGCCAGTGGTGGTGCAGGTGGCACCGCCCGGCGAGGTAGTCACCGTGTAACCGGTGATCGGTGTGCCGCCGTCGTTGGCGGGCGGATCCCACGCAACGAGCACGCGACCACCGCCGTCGGTGCCTGTGACGTTTTGGGGTGCGGTCGGCGGACCCGTGGGAGTGACGGCTAGAGAGGGCAACGAGACCGTGCCGAACCCGGTTGCCGTCGTCGGAAGGACCGTGAACGTGTAGGGGGTTCCGTTGGTGAGGCCGGTCACGACGCACGTGACGCTGTCGACACCAACAGTCGAGCAGGTCTGCCCGTCAGGTGACGAGGTCACCTGATAGCCCGTAACACCCGTCGCAATAATTGGCTTGTCCCAGCTCACGCTGACTTGGGAGTTGCCGGGAGTGCCCACCACATTGCGTGGCGCAGGTGGCAGGGTGACACCCAACGTGAAGGTCATCGAGCCAGTGTCGGTGCCGTCGAAGGCGGTGACTGTGAAGGCTTCGGCAATCGGCGTCGAGACCGCTTCGATTGCGGCGTCGTTGCCCACAACGCGATAGGCGCCGGTCGCGTCGTCGACATACAGGGTGCCGTAGGTGCCGGCCAACGCGACGTCGTAGTCGATACCACCAATCGAGTAGGTGCCCTGTGTGCCACCGGTGATCCCGAAGGTGAACGTGGCATCGTCTGGATCGGTGAACGAAAGCGTGCCCGTGATATCAGCGAAAACATCGTCGGCGGTGGTGTTCTCCCACTGCACCGAGACCGGTGTGCCGACCGGAACGTCATTGACCGGCGTGATATTGACCGTGATGTCACCTGTCGCGGTCTCGGCTGACACGTTTTCAACAGAGACGACGACGGTGCGAGTGGCAGGCGGATCATCAGAAGCGTTTTCGTAGGTCAGCTTCTCGGCCACCTTCGAGACAATCGCGTCATCGACGAAGCTCGCCGAGACGACTTGGAAGTTGTCGACATACAGGCTGCCTCCGGCCGCCCGACCACATGTCGCGTCATACGTGCCCGCCACGAACACGAACCGGTACGACCCGTTCGCCGGCACGGTCACGGCGACTGTGGCCCAGTTCGTCGAGCCGCTGGCGTTGATGGTGTAGGTGTCGAGTACCTCTGTTTGGGTGCCGTCCGCCGTGTTGAGTAGATAACCAAACACCGCATACGCATCAGAACCCGCGTATGCACGCCAGTCGAAGTTGAGTGTCTGGCCGGCCACCGCGTCGAATGCCGCGCTGTAGGCGGCTGGACCGTGAACGACATCACAGCCAAACTGGGTTGTCATGCTGCTTCTCAGCCCGAGCGCGTAAGTTCCCTCGGTGGGCCCAGGCGGGTTGGCCGATGTCACCGCCACCGTGTACGTCCCTGACGTTGGCGCGTCGCCGTCGCCGCCGGAGTTCGCGGGATATGTCGCCGTGTCCTGCGTGGTGAAGCCGGCGATCTGGGTGACACCGAGCTCGACCATCTGCTGCACAGATGTCCACGGCGCCGCGTCTCCGGTCTCAAAGCCAGCATTGCGGAAGTCAGATCCGAAGTTAACGCGGAGCTTGGTGCCACCGCGTCCGTCGCTCACAGAGTCGACCGATCCAACCGGAATCGCAGTCGTGCCGTCGCCGAATTACACGGCAGATCCCACCACCGACACAACACCATCGACAGTGCTGGCCGTGCTCGCCGACTCGAGAGCAAGGTTCTCGTCGGCCGTGCCGCCAGTGATCTGGAAATCGATGTACTTGCCGTCGTAGAAGTTGCTGCCCGACACCACCGTGCCAGTGCCGATGTTCTTGGGCGGGTCCTGCTCGAGATATGTGAAGGGTCCGCCGGTCGAAACGGTCGGAGCGGCAGAAACCGACTCCGAAGCGAGCGGTACAGACAACGCCGTCAAGATCGCAGCAGCTGTCACCACACGAACGTGGCGGCGTGATGTGGCGGGACGTGATAACACGGAGATCTCCTTGTTCGGTATCCAGATGCCCGACGGAACGCAACTCTCAGCGATTCGTCAAGACCGGTCAAATACCCATCGGTCTCGCCGAACACGAACCTGAGAATAAGTTCAACACAAACCCCGCGTCGTCGACGCCACAGTCGAGAATCCCTACGCTCCGCCCACATACGAGCCGCCTTGTGACGTTCATGGGGCGCAGCTGGACCGTTGGACGGCCAGCAGGGAGGGCTGGAAGGGTGGCCGCCCTCACAACGGCGGAACCGACGGGATGCCAGCTCTGTAATGGCTTTCCAAGCGGTCGGCGTGTAGCCGAGGGTTGGCGGGCCGCTCACGAAACCGGTTGCCGTTCGTCACTCGGCTGGTCGCTTGGCTCGCCGTCAGCAGTCGCTGACGGAGAATTCGCTTTGTGCTGGCCACCACTACGGGGAAGACGCTCCCATCCTGCAGTCATTTGCTCGAGCCGTCGGGCGGCCAGCAGCATTCGGTCACGACCTCGCTCGAGCACCGACGCCGCCACGATCGCTGCCACGCCGGCCGCGCTGAGCGTGGCCCACAACGCCGGGCCGGTCCAGGTGACCGACCTCGACAACGGGACACCGAGCAGCAGCACGCCGGCCAGCACGACGGTGGCGGCGCCGAAGCCGACACGCCAGAGGACACGAGTGGCGATTCCCCAGCCGGCGATGAGGACAGCGATCCCGATCGCCAGAACGGCGTTCCACAAGTGGCCTGCCAAGGTGCGAGCCAAGGCGGGGGCGACCAGGAAGCTCATGCCGACCAACTCGAGGACGATCATGTCGTAGCCGGTTGGGTCACCACCGCGCCCACGGCGGATCCAGCGGACCAGGCCGACCATCACGAGCACGGTGAGACCGATCGGCACGGTGAACCAGTTGGCGTCTCCAGCCAACGCGTCACGGGCGTAGATCAGCCAGGCACCACACGCTGCGACAGGTGACAGCAGGTGAACCTCAGGCCGGCCAGTGAGCACGCCGAACGCCACCAACTCGGCTGCCACAGCGAGCAGCACGACGATCGCGAGGTCGGTGTCGGGAAGCGCTGACAGCGCGACCAGCCCCGCCGCCGCTTGCGTTGCTGCGGCGTAGAACGAGACGGCCGGCAACCAGACCGCGCCTGGGCGCAGCCCGTGCCATGCCAAGGCCGCAGTCAACCCCGCCAACGTCACGCCGGTACCGATCAGCGTTGCCATGTTCTCCGACGGTTGCAGCCCCCAGAAGGCCGGCACCCACGCTGCCGCGGCAAGGGTCGCCGCCAACCAATGCATCCCGCCGCCCAGCACGGTCGCCGTCACTCCGGTTGCGACGGCCAGCAACAACAGCGAGCCGGCCGCGGTCAGACCACCGGGGCGGCGAGCGACCTCGCTGCCCCACCCGACGGCGCCGAGCGCGACCGCCGCACCAGTGATCGACCACACGCAGGACAACTGGCGTGGCACGACGCCGGTCCTCAACCCGATGGCTGCCAGCAGTGCGATTGCCGCACCGCCCGGGGCGGTGGCGTAGAACACCGTCGACGTCTCCCACGACTGCCACGCGACAAGGTCGAACCATGCCCCGACGAACGACGCCGCACCCAGCCCGAGCAGTGCAGAGCGAACTGACTGCGATCTCAGGAGCCCCATCACCGTCAGCGCCAGCCCTTCGAACGCCAGGACGAGGGCGAGCCACCCGTGACCGGCGTCGACACCGGCGACCAGCAACAGCGCCGCACCCGCGGCCGCCCACGGCCACCGACGCAGCACGACTGAGACAAAGATCGAGACCGCACCGAGTAGGGCGTACGTGGCGACCACCGAGTCGGTATCGATCGCCGCCAGCAGGGCGAGGCCGGCGATGGCATGGGCGGTGATGAAGGAAGGCAGGTCCCACCGCGCCAGCGACCATGCACCCGATCGACGCGTCGCCAGGGCGGCACCGAGCAACAGCACGACCCAGGGCACCAACGCCCACGCCCGATCGAGCGGCTCCCAGGGCGCCAGCAGGATGTAAGCGGCGGTCGCCAAGATTTGTGCCAACCCCACCAGGGCACCCAGCGGCAGCAGCATCGCTACGGCTAGCACAACGGCTGACATACCCGCTGCCGTCCATCCGATGCCGGCATCGTTGCCCTCGCCGAGGCCGAGCATGCCACCCACGATGAAGGCGCTTGCCCCGAGCACGACGGGTGGGAGCAGCAGGCGGTCGCCCAGCAGAGCGCCGACCGCACCGGGCCCCCTGCGGACACGATGCAGTATCAGTCCAGCGAGCATGACCGAGGCACCCCAACCGGCGAACGCCACGTCGGACCAATCGCGATCGAGCCCGAGCCGGTCGGCGAGCAGAAGCGTGAATGCCGCACTGCCGACCCAGGCCGTCCATATGAACCCGGTTGGTCTGGGTGCTGCCGTGACGGCTACGACGCCAAGTCCGAACACCAGGCACACCACTGGCGACCAATCATCCCGGTCAGATCCGGTGGCAGCGATCGCCGCCACCGCGGCGAGCATCACTGTGATCAGAGTCGCCCATGCCAGCACCGAACGATCGGCACGCCGCCATGTCACCACGCGCACCACGCCGGCAGCCGCCAATCCAACCCCCCCAGAGACCGCGGTGGCCCAGGGGTCATCGCCGGCGATCCAACCGGCAGCGTCGACGGCGAGCAACACGGTCGCCCACAGACCGACCAGCGACACGAGCGGTGCAAAGTCGTCGATCACATCGGCTTCGTCTTCCGAAACCACCTCTTCCGAAACCACCTCGTCCGGGTCGGGTTCGCTCCTCAGTCCGACCCGCAACGCCGCCAGATCAACGGCCTCTCCTCGTTCGTCGACGACCATAGTGATCAACCAGCCGACCGTGGCAGCGGCGACCACCACGGCGGCGGCCCATCCCGGCCAGATCGGTGTGGCGACAGCTGCGACCCCGACTAGGTGGCCGACCGTGGCGAGGTGCGCGCAGATCGGCTTGGCAACCACCAGTGAACCGATCACGAGTGCCAAGGCGGCGATCGCAAAAGCAACCGCCTGGGCATCACGGCTGATGTCGAACGCCTCGCCGACATTGACCAGCGACCAGACGATCGCAGCCGACGCCAACCACACCCGGACCGCGGTCGGCGCTGCGCTCAACATGATCGCTGCCGCTGCCAGGCCAGCTGCCACGACAACTTCCACTGGAAACTCGCCCCACGTCAGCCCCATCGACACCGCAGTGACAGCAACCGCAGCGGACGGCACGAACCACCGCCACAACACATCGTCGGCGATTGGGCGCCACATCCGGCCGGCGACCGCGATCGCCAACACGAGCACAGCGGTCACCAGCAGTGCCGACCGGACCGAGCTCAGATCCCAGAGGGAGGCGGTGGTCACAACGGCGGCGACGGCCGGAACGACGCCCAGCTCATCGGGGCCGGGCAGCCAGTCGAGAGGTGTCACATGTCGCCAGAGACCCCACAAGGTCAGGGTGCCGAAAGCGACGGCGGCCGGTGCAGGTTCCCCCACGGAGAGGACGAACGCCACCACGGCAAGGCTCAAACCGACGACCGCGACGGGCACCGACGGACGACGCCAGCCGGCGTATTCGACCAGGGCCAGCATGGCGATCGCGGCGGCGGCGGCGACCCATTCCGGCACCAGCGTGGATGAGAGGCGTGCCGCTGCGATAACGACGACGAGCATCTGCAAGGCCGACGTGATGTTGGCCGACAACCGTTCCACCGACAGCTCCAGCACAACGAGCACCGCGAGGCCGACGACGGCCGTGCTGACGATCGGCCATCCCTCGTCACCGGCTAGCACGAGCTCGAGCAGATAGACGATTCCTGCCACCGGAAGGGCGGCAGCACGGGTAGCGCCCGCCAACGAAGCCGGCACTCGACTCCACGACGACAACAGCACCGTCGCTGCCAATGCGACGAGAATCACGGCCAGCTGGAACGAGTCGGGCCGAGCTGTGTCGTACCCGGCCGGGACCGGGTTCCGCGCAGCACCGGCGACGAGTCCCGCCGCCATCCACATCACCGGGCCGACGAGGAACCGCAGCGGGCTCGATGACACACGCCGCACGACGAGCACCATTGCGACCGCGACCAGCGCCACCAGCAGGCCCTGCACGATCGGGAGCGCACGGCCGCTGAGATCGGGCGGGGCCGGAGCGCCGTCGGTCAACGAGGCGGCGACGACGATCGGTGAGATCGCTCCCCCGAGCAACGTCAGTGCCGCCGCCACCACTGCGGAACTGCGGCGATGCAGGTACCACGCCGACAAGAACAGGGCAATCGGGACGAGGATCTCGGCCAAGGCCCTGACCCATGGGTCGACGTCACCGAACGAGAAGACGACCAGTCCCGTGACGCCGGCGAACAACAACATCACGCCCAGATAGGCGAGGCCATGAAGTGTGAGGTCGCTGCGCACGGCACTCCGAGCGTCGTCCCACCATTGGGCGACACGACCTGGAGCTACGGGCACCGGCGCAACCGGCACAGCAATGCGAACGACAGGGGCAGGACGTGAAGGAAGTTCCCGCAGGGTCGAAGTTTCGGGAGGCGGGAGGAGGGGAGGATCAGCAGCGGTCGGTCGCACGATCTCCGGGGCTGGAGAGGTCTGTGCCCGAGCCGGGACCACCGTCGCTGCGCTACCTCTCGGCGCACGTTGCTCGACGTCGAGACGGAGGGCCGCCGCCACTGCCGGAGCAACCACTTGGCGTCGAGCGACGTCGTCGAGGTACTCGGTCACGATCTCGGTCTGTGCGAGCGCAGCGCGACGCTCGACTTCGCTGAGCGGAGTCGGGTCGTGCGATGTCGCCCCGCCCCATGACACGAGATCAGTCCAACCGCGGCCATCCCAATAGCGTGCCGCACCGACCGTTATCGGGTCGGCGTACCAACCAACCAGCCGTCGCCCCATGTCAACCTCGCCAACACAATTTTGTGTCATTGTGAACGCCCCCCAACAGGGCCATCGGTCACACGCCTCGCCTCGAGCCGCAGCACGGTCACGGTGCCAGCGGCGAGCGCGACGATCACGAGCCAGATCGGTTCAAGCGCCGGGTTGAGAGCGCTTGGGATCGCTTTATCGACCCAGTCGCGCTTGACAACCTGCTCGTTCCAGGCGTCTTGGATGAAGTTGACGGCGCCGTAGGCGAACACCAGTGACAGATACAGCGTGGTGGCGGTCCGCAGCCGTTGCGAGCGGAGTCGGACTCGGGACAGGAGGGCCACGGTCACCACGAACAGGGCCCCGTCGAGGCCGTGGTGGTGGCCGAGATGGACCGCCGGATTGGCGATGCCGTCCGACCCTGTGATCGGCCGCTCCATGATGAACACCCACCCTGGGCCGTACACGCCGACTTCGGCGAGGATCCACGGCACCGACAGCACCACGGCCACGGCGGCGGCGATCCATCGAACGCGGTCGAGTGGCAGCCGAACAGCCAAGCTCGAACTCGACCGCCGCAACGCCATGACCGAAAGGCCGGCAGCGAGAGCGACACCGATCACCGGGACGACATTGATCCATCTGGCATCGAGATCCTGGTCATCGACGACACCGGGCACAGCGGTGATTGCACAGAGCACGATCGCCGGCGCGCCGATCCACCAAGCCCGCTTCGGCAGGGCATCGATCACCACCAGGACGAGGGCGATCGCGATCAACGCAAACGGGAAGTTGAGGGCGACCAACGTTCGCGATAGGCCAGCCGTGAGGCCATCGCCCGACACGTGATACAGCTCGACCGGGTCGAGCCGGGTGTAGGTGACCAGGATCGCGACGAGCATCGATCCCCACAGCGCCCATGTGGCGATCGCCTCACCGCGACTGGTGGGCATTTCAGCGCGATCCACATCGATCATGCTTTGATCCTGCGCCGCACACGACGAGAAGGCCATCCGGGGTTTCCCCCATTCTCCCCGTAGGGGAACCCTGGGAGGTGACGCTGCCTACCAGGGCGCTGTAGGTTGCTGGTGTGGTGGCACGGACACCAGAGGGGGCGACCCTGAGTTTCCTGCGGGGGCTGTCGTTCTACCGCTGGGCCACCTGGGTGTGGATGGTCGTCGTGGCCGCCTTGCACGCCGACGAGATGCGTGGTCATTGGGCGTGGCTGGCCGCCGGATTGCTGGCCGCCGCGTTCGTGGTCACACTGGTGTCAGGGCTGGTGCGTAGGTCGCCGCGGGCCGCTGCATCGTCGTGGCTGATCGCCACCGAAATCGGCGTTGGAACGGCCCTGATCGCGGCGACTGGCTGGGTATACGGGCTGGACCACGTCAACGGGCGCGGACCGTCGCTTGGCACCGGTTGGCCGACCGCCGGGGTCATCGCCGCCGGAGTGGTGCGCGGCCCATGGTTTGGTGGAGCCGCCGGGGCGGCGATCGGGTTGTCTCGGGGTCTCGGGGCGTTTGCCTCGGGCGTCGACGAAATCGACCGGGCGCTGGTGGTGTCGGTGCTGTCGTACACCGTGATCTCGACGCTCAATGGAGTCGTCGCCGGAGTGGTGATGAACTTCGTTCGGCGCCGCGAGCGCGAGGTGGCGCTGGTTCGAGCCCGCGAGGAAGTGGCCCGAACATTGCACGACGGCGTGTTGCAGACGCTGGCGGTGGTACAGAGCAGAGCGACCGATCCGGCACTGGCACGGCTCGCCCGGGTTCAAGAGAGCGAGCTTCGCGAGTATCTGTACGGCGATCCCGAGGCGATGGTCGCGGGCAACCCGAACCTCGACTCCTCACTGCGCGCAGCGGGGAGACGATTCGAGCAGACGTTCGGAGGTGTCGTGAAAGTGATCA
Source organism: uncultured Ilumatobacter sp. (assembly GCA_937919625.1). Classification (GTDB taxonomy): domain Bacteria; phylum Actinomycetota; class Acidimicrobiia; order Acidimicrobiales; family Ilumatobacteraceae; genus Ilumatobacter. Next base: position 160,741 of record CALFRK010000046.1, on the reverse strand, counting down.
TTGCCGACGACGTCGAACCGCTGCCGAGAACTACAGTCGATGCCGTCGTCGGGGCGGTGACCGAGGCGCTCGTCAACGCTGGCAAACATGGCGCTGCCGAGCGGATCACGGTCTTTGCCGAACCGGGTGACGGATGCGCATTGTTCTGTTCGGTCCTCGACAACGGCGCCGGCTTCGACATCGACGCCGTGCCAGAGGGACGCGGTTTGACCGACTCGATCCGTGCCCGGATCGCAGACGCCGGGGGTCGCGTGGAGATCCGTAGCCGGGTCGGGCAAGGTACCGAGGTTTTGTTGTGGCTGCCGTGAGCGATCGGGTACGAGTGGTGCTCGCCGACGACCACCAGATCTGGCGCGACGGCGTTCGCGCTGACCTCGACGAACTGTTCGACGTGGTCGGCGAGGCAGCCGACGCCCCGAGCGCGATCGAATTGATCAAGACCAGCCAACCCGACCTGGTGGTGTGCGACCTGAACATGCCGGGTGGCGGCGGGTTGCGGGTCGTCCGCGAGTGCGCGGCGATGACCAAGATCGTGATGCTGACCGTGTCGGAGCAAGAACGAGACCTGCTCGACGCCGTGGCAGCCGGAGCCGTCGGATATCTGGTGAAGTCCACCTCACGGGATGAACTGAGGGCCGCTCTCCAGCGCGCCGCCGACGGTGAACCGGTGTTCTCTCAAACCCTGGCGGCGCTCGTGCTGGGTGAGTTCCGAAAGATGGCCGGCGCCGCCCCGGCCGGGAGTCAAACCCTGTCGGAACGCGAACGCGAGGTGCTGCAGTTCGTGGCGCGTGGTCACGCCTACCGAGCTATCGGCGAGCAATTATTCATTTCGCCGCGGACCGTCGAGAACCACGTTCGCAACATCCTCGACAAGCTCCACCTCAGCCGTCGCGACGAGTTGATCCGCTACGCGGTCGAACATGGAATCGAGTGAGCGGGCCAGAAGGTGAACGAAATCGCGACCACCGGGCTGGCGCTCGCCATCGTGCTCCAGCCGGTCGGTCTCTTGCTCGCGTTCTTTATGACGCCGCATGTGTGGTGTTCGACACGGCAACGCTTCTCGCAATGTCGGATTGCACCAACGATGGACCCGGGAGGGCATCCCGGTGGAACCCGACGCCTCAGCACACCGACGACATCCTCCAGCAGGCGCGAAGAAACCCCTGCTGAGCAGGGGTTTCTTTGTGCGCGAGGGGGGACTTGAACCCCCACGCCCTTACGGACACCAGCACCTGAAGCTGGCGCGTCTGCCATTCCGCCACTCGCGCAAAGTGGAGAGCTAAGGCTAACCCTTCGGCCAACGTGCCGACAACGCCGACACGTGGGCCGGTCCGACGCCGCAGCAACCGCCCACCATCGAAGCTCCGGCTGCCACCCACCGCTCGGCGAACTCGAGATACACATCCGGCGTGACATCGAGACGCAAAGCGTTGATCGTCTCGTTCGCCGATTCGTGGTCTTCGACCTCGAACACGTTGGCGTACACCCCGATCGGCAGGTCGTCGGCACGCGCAGCCACGCGAATCGCCGCCTCCATCACCTCTGGCTGGCTGCAGTTAAAGGCGACCAACTCGGCGCCCATCGCCAGCGCCGCGACGACGGCGTCGGGCACCGACTCGCCCGAACGTAAACGCGGGCTGTCGGCGACGCCCTCCGACGAACGCAGCGCAAGACCGGCACGCCCGTCGTGGGCATCTGCGTGGAACGTCTCGTCCTCCAGCGTGAACGACACCCACAGCGGACGGGCGTCGCCAGCGGCGTCCAGGACCGAGCGCACCAGTTCGGCCTCGGAGATCGACGAGACCGTTTCGGCAATCCACACATCGACGAATGGCAACTGTGCATCGACGAGCACCTCGAGAATCGGCAACGCCACATCAGCAACGAAGCGGTCCGGCATGTACGACCCCATCAGCGGTGGCAGCGATCCGGCGACGCGAACCCCGAACTCATCGGCAACCGATCTCGCCAGCGATCCCGCCAACGCCGCCAGCCGACGTCCATCAGATTCGAATCGTTCTTCGCCGATGTGAAACGGAACGACCGCGTAAGTGTTGGTCGTGATCACATCGGCCCCGGCGGCGGCAAACCCGACGTGCGCCTGACGCACATGTTCGGGCGATTCGATCAGCGCCAGCGCCGACCATTCGGGCTGCCCGAACGGCGCACCGATCCGCTTCAACTCACGCCCCATGCCGCCATCGAGCACCGTCACACGATTCATCAGTGGAACGCTATACATGCCAAGCCGCCGCGAGGTGGGGCCTGAAGCCCTCTCCGCAACGGAATGGTGCCGGGAAACCCAGCGGATTGGGCGCTGCGCTGCCTTTCGGTCGACATGGTTCCCCCGTAACGATTGGTCGCAGTTCGCCTGTCGGCTCACGCTGCTGACACCATTCCGTTCGTGCCCAGGCCAAAGCCATGGCGATTCACAGCACGTCGGGGCCAGTAACCTTGCCCGAACGATGGGTATGCAAGGACTGGAACGCCGTCTGGAGCGTATGGTCGAGGGCGTGTTCCGACGTTCACGTAACTCCATCCGACCGATCGAACTCGGCCGGCGTCTAATTCGCGAGATGGATGACCACCGTTCGGTCGACGTCAAGGGCCAACGGATCGTGCCCAACGACTTCACCGTGCTGCTCTCAGCAGATGACCACACGGGCTTCGCCGACATCGAACAAAGCTTGCTCACCGAGCTGGTCGAGGCCTGCCGTGAATATGCCCGCGAAGAGGGCTACCACTTCATGGGGCCGGTCAATGTCGAGCTCCAAGTCGACAACTCGCTCAAGCCAGGCCGGTTCGGCATCGCCAGCCAACTCAAGCAGCCCGAACCCGGCAAGCGCCCTGGCACGATTGTTATGCCATCCGGCGACCGGATCAGTCTCAAGGAGGGCAAGAACCTGATCGGCCGCCTTGCCGACTGTGCCGTTGTGGTCTCCGACGGCAACACCAGCCGTCACCACGCTCAGATCCACGGCGCCGGCAGCGGCTTCGTCATAAACGATCTCGGCTCGACCAACGGCACGTTCCTCAACGGCGAACGACTGATCGCCGATCACCGGCTGGCCGACGGCGACATCATCACGCTCGGTTCGGTCAACCTGCGCTTCGAAGCCTCCTGACCGCTCACCACCACGACCCCTTCCGCCACCGACCTCACCCATGACTGACCAGGTACTCGACATCTTGAAACTGGTGCTGCTGGTACTGCTGTACCTGTTCTTCGCCCGCGTTCTGTGGGCGGTGTGGAGCGAGGTCCGTCAGCCCGCCAACGCCCGTAGCGTCGCCGACTTCGCGTCGCACCAGCGGCAGCCGTCGCCGGCTGCCGCTGCGGCTGGGCCGCCGCCGGTCAAGTCGGGTCGGCGAGTGACGAAGGCGTCTAAGGGCCGCGGTGGCATCCCTGCACGGCTGGCCGTTCTAGAACCAAGGGAGCGCCGCGGCACCACGTTTGCAATCGCCGCCGAAGTTGGCATCGGTCGCGACGCCGACAACACGATCGTGATCACCGGCGACGAATACATCTCTAGCCATCACGCCCGCGTGTCGACCACCGATGCCCAAGTTGTTGTCGACGATCTCGGCTCGCGCAACGGCACCTATCTCAACGGCGCAAAGCTGACCCAACGTCGCACCGTTCGAACCGGCGACCGTATCCAGGTCGGCTACACCGTGTTGGAGGCACAATGAGTGCTCGCCTGCGCTTTGGGAGCGCCACTCATGAGGGGCAGCTACGAGCCCAAAACGAAGATCACGCCCATGCCGGTGGCGGGCTGTTCGTGGTCGCCGATGGCATGGGTGGCCACCTGGCAGGTGAGGTCGCAAGCGAGATGGCGGTCACCAGGCTCCAGACCCGCTTGCCCGCCGGTGTCGACAACACGCTCGACGATCTGGTGTCTGCCATCAACGAGGCCAACATAGAGATCTACAACGGGTCGACCACCAATGTCGCCCAAGCCGGAATGGGCACCACCGTCACAGCGATCGCCATGATTACAGACCCCCATGACGGTCATGTGCTCGGCATCGCCAACGTCGGCGATTCGCGCAGCTACGTGCTGCGCCACGGCCGTCTACGCCAGGTCACGGTCGACCACAGCTTCGTACAGGAACTCGTCGCCGAGGGCGCGATCACACGCGCAGAGGCGCGCCTGCACCCGCGCCGCAACATCGTCACCCGCGCGCTTGGAATCGAGCCGAGTGTGCGGATCGATTCATGGACGATGCCGATCATTCGTGGCGACCGCTTCGTTTTGTGCAGCGATGGCCTGGTCGACGAAATAGACGACCCCGAGATCACGAACGTCCTCAACGCCCATCCTGATGATCCCGATGCCGCCGCTCGGGCCCTCGTTGACGCCGCCAACGCCGCCGGGGGGCGCGACAACATCACGGTCGTCATCGTCGATGTGCTCGAGGGCGACGATCCGCCCGATCCGACCGAGGAGTTCGACGTCATCCCCGTGTGGAGCGACAACAACCCCGACAACACGGGCGAGCAAACGATCGTCAGCGATCCACTGCCAGAGCCCGAATTCCGAGCACCCGCTGGTGCCGACGCAACACCACAGACGCCAGAGCTCTATGACGGTGGCAATGATGTCGGCCCCGTCGAGGGCGACATCACGCCCAATCTCCAACGTCAACCGAAAGCGCCAAGAAGGGGCGGGCGGCTGGCCCGATTCATTCTGGGTCTCGGTGTCGCCGCTGTGCTGGTGCTGGCGTTTGCGATCCTGGCCGCCTGGGCCCGCAGCGGTTACTTCGTGGCCTTCGACGACGTAGGCGACGTAGTCATCTATCAGGGCAAGCAGGACGGCATGTTGTGGTTCGAACCGACCCGTGAAGCCGTCGGCCTGTTCACCCGCGACGAGCTCGACGACGAGTCGATCGAACTGGTCGAACAGCGCCCCGAGTTCAAGTCACAGGCGAGCGCCACCGAGTTCGTCGCAGGACGGCTCACCCCGACCCCGACCACGACCACCACCACGACCACCACCACGACCACCACCACGACCACGACCACGGTCGCACCCCCCACAACGGTCGCCGAACCACCCAAGCAATCCACCCCCGCAACTTCGACGGGACCCTGATGGCGGTCGAGGCGATGCCCGTCTCACCACGCATCGTGGCGAGGCGCCGCACGACCGAACTGGCGTTGATTGTGATGGTGGCAGCCATCGTCGGTGTTGCGTACACCCTCGCCTCGCTCGGAGCCAACGCTGAAATTCCTGCCCGGATCGGACCATTCCTCGGTTTGTTGCTGCTCCTGATCGGCGGTGCGCATGTAACCGTGCGCAAGCTGGCGGGCGGGGCCGACAGCACTTTGCTCCCGCTCGCCGTTCTTCTCCACGGTCTCGGCTATGTGATGATCACCCGCCTCGACGACGACCTCGCCGGGCTGCAATCACTCTGGAGCCTGGTCGCCATCGCCGCCTTCGCCGCCACGCTCCTGTTCGTCCAACGTGCCAACGACCTCGCCCGCTACAAATGGATCCTGTTCTTCGTCGGCGCCGGGCTGCTGCTGCTGCCGATGGTGCCAGGGTTGGGCGTCAACGTCAACGGCGCTCGAATCTGGGTCAGCGTCGGCCCGCTCAACTTCCAGCCTGGAGAGTTCGCCAAACTCGCCCTCGCCATATTCTTCGCCGCCTACCTCGCCGAGCGTCGCGAACTGATCGCCGCCTCGACATGGAAGGTCGGCCCGTTTCGACTTCCCGAACTGCAGTACATCGCGCCGGTGCTGGTCGGCTGGGTGTTCGCCGTGATGGTGATGGTCGGCGAGCGCGACCTGGGTTCGTCGTTGCTGTTCTTCACCCTGTTCGTGGTGATGATGTGGGTCGCCACCGAACGGGTCAGCTATCTCGTGATCGGCTTTGTGCTGTTCGGGCTGGCAGCGTTCGCGTCGGCGCGACTGTTCGACCACGTGCAGACGCGGGTCGACATCTGGCTCAACCCGTGGGCCGACGAGTACGGCAAGGGGTTCCAGATCGTGCAGGCCCTGTACGGGCTCGGTGACGGCGGGATCGTCGGTACCGGGCTCGGGCGCGGCAGTCCCGACAAGGTTCCAGAGGCCCAGAACGACTTCATCTTTGCCGCGATCGGCGAGGAGATGGGCCTGATCGGTGCCACTGCTGTGCTGATGGCCTATCTGTTGCTGATCGGGGCCGGGCTGCGGGTCGCCTTGCGCACCGACCGCACATTCGAGAAACTGCTCGCCGTCGGTCTCACGACAATTGTGGGAATCCAGGCGTTCATCATCATCGGCGGCGTGATCAAGGTCGTGCCGTTGACCGGCATCACGCTTCCGTTCGTCAGCTACGGCGGGTCGTCGCTGCTGTCGAGCTACATCCTGCTGGCGATCCTGCTGAGGCTCAGTGATGCCGGTGCCCGCCGCCTCGGCGAACTCCCCGACGACCCGACCCCTCGCGAACGCTGGGCCGCCTGGCAGCTCCGGCGCCGCAGCCACGAGGTCGTCGCGTGACCACCTGGTGTCAGGCACACTCCGAACACCCAGCAGCCATAGATACTCGGCCGCCAACTGTTCTGAATGTGATCGACACACTCCGAACGGAACGGGGGGGATTGTGAACCAGCGGATCCGGCAATTGGCGGCGGCGATGATCGCTCTATACGTGATGTTGTTTGCGGCCCTCAACTACTGGCAGGTCAACCGCACCGAAGAACTCGCCACTGAGCCAGGCAACACCCGCGCCCTGATTCGCCAGTTCGACACGCCGCGCGGCCCGATCGTCACTGCAGACGGAGTTGTCGCCGCCCTCTCCGTGCAGGCCCCCGGCGACAGTGATGTCAAGTTTGAACGGATCTACCCCACGGGCGATCTGTTCGCCCACGTCACTGGCTACTACACGTTCGGGCTCGGAGCGACGCAGCTCGAAAAGACCAAGTCGGGCGTGCTCACCGGCGACACGTTCACCCAAAGGATTCGTGCGATCGAAAAGATCCTCAGCCGCAACAACGACAACTCCGGATCACTGCACCTCACCTTGCGCGACGACATGCAGAAGGTCGCCAAGTTCCTGCTTGGCCCACGCGAAGGGTCGATCGTGCTGATGGAGATCGAAACCGGGGCCGTGATCTCGATGTGGAGCTACCCCAGCTACGACCCAAATCTGGTTGCCGCCCCCGACTACAACGCCGCCTTCGACTATGTCACCGAACTCCAGGCCGACGAACGCGACCCGTTGCTCGCCAACGCTTACCAGCAGCGCTATATGCCAGGCTCAACCTTCAAGGTGCTTACCACCGGCGCCGCCCTCGACTTAGGCGTGATCTCGCTCGACAGCTTTTGGGAGGACGAGCGCGAATACGTGCCACCCCAGACCACTGACCCGATCATGAACTATGCGGGTTCGGTTTGTGGGGGCGATCTCACCGAGGTCTTCCGCCGCTCGTGTAACACCCCGTTTGCCCGGATCGGCCAGGACCTCGGTCCCGATCAGTTTCAGGAAGGCATCTTCCGATGGGGTGTCGAGCAAGAAATCCCGCTCGACCTGCCTGGAGCAGCAGCCAGCACGATCGGCAATTTCGCCGACATCGGACAAAACCTCCCGCTGTTATCGATGCGCGCATTCGGACAGAACGACGACCAGATGGTGCCGATCCACATGGCGATGGTCGCCGCAACCGTTGCCAACGATGGGGAGATGATGAAGCCGTTCGTTGTCGACGCCGAACTCGACCACGGTGGCCGCATCATCAATCGCACCCAGCCCGCCGTGTGGAAACGTCCGATCAGCCGCAAGACGGCGGGTATCCTCAAGGACCTGATGGTCGGCGTCGCCGAAAGCGGAACCGCCAGTTGCTGTATCGCCCTCGAAGGCGGGATCCCGGTCGCCGCCAAGACCGGCACGGCGCAGCTCAACGACACGGGCGAACCCGAGCGCTCACACGCCTGGATCATCGCCTTTGCCCCCGTCGAGCAACCGAAGTACGCAGTCGCGGTGATGCTCAAGGGCACCGACGCCGAGATCTCAGCGGGCACGGGTGGTCGGCTGGCGGGCCCGATCGCCAAAGCGATGCTCGACGCGATGTTCAAGATCGACCCACCGCTACTGCCGGCGGCGCCACAGGGCGTGACGCCATGAAATCAGTGGATCAGACGACGAGCCCACCATCCAAGACGGCGATAACCTCGTGCAACGTTCGTTCCGCCAACTCTGGCGGGCTCGAACCGAGGCAACAATCATGAGTAACAGCGGTGACGCAACGGTCATCAACGACCGGTACGAAATCCACAAGCGGGTCGGGCGCGGCGGCATGGCCGACGTGTTCTTGGCGCGCGACCTATTGCTCGACCGCCAGGTCGCGATCAAGATCCTGTTCCCCGAGTTTGCGATCGACCCCAACTTCGTCGAGCGCTTCCGCCGCGAGGCGCAAGCCGCTGCCAACCTCAGCCACCCCAACATCGTCAACGTTTATGACTGGGGCAAGTACGAGGGCACCTACTTCATCGCCATGGAGTACGTGCAGGGCCGCACACTGGCCGAGATCCTCAAGACCAACAAGCAGCTCACGCCCACCCAGGCCGCTGAGATATCTTCCGAGGTCGCCGCCGCCCTCGGGTTCGCCCATGAGGCCGATCTCGCCCATCGCGACATCAAGCCCGCCAACATCTTGATCGGCTCGAACGGCCAGGTGAAAGTGGCCGACTTCGGCATCGCCAGGGCGATGAACTCGGCAACCGAGTCAAACCTCACCCAGGTCGGCTCAGTGATGGGCACGGCATCGTACTTCTCGCCCGAGCAGGCCCAGGGCGCCCAGCCCGACCCGCGCAGCGATCTGTATTCGCTCGGCATCGTGATGTACGAGATGGTGGCCGGCAAGCCGCCATTCGTCGGCGACAATCCGGTCAGTATCGCCTACAAGCAGGTCCACGACCAGCCGACTCCGCTCAACAAGCTCGTCGAAGGCGTGCCGCGCCCGTTCGAGGCGATCGTCGCCAAGCTGCTCGCCAAAGACCCGAAGCTGCGCTACCCCAGCGCCCACGCCCTGCGCGATGATCTGCGTCGATTCCGCAACGGCGAACAGGTGCAGGCACTGATCGCCGCCGCTGCCCGCCCCAACCCGCCAGCGGGGCAACGGCCCGTCGCTGTGATCCAGCCGATGGGGCCGACCCATCCGGTCGGAACCACGCCTGACATCGCGCACCGAACGTCGACGACACCTGCCACGGCGCACCCGCCGATCGCCGGAGCACCGACGGCGGCGATGCCACAGCAGTCCGGGCCCGACCTCACGGGTTATCCACCAGGGGCATCATCAGAGGCCCGCTACTACCAGGACCACAACTCACGAACCGGCTGGTACGCGCTGGCCGCCTTCGTCGCCCTGATCGCACTCGTCGCCGGTGGCGTGTTGCTGTATCAAGGGCTAACAAAAGAGGGTGAGGCCGTCACGACGGCGATCACGCTCGACGACTACGTCAACCAACCGCTGCAATCGGTCACGGGCGCACTCACGGCGCTCAAGCTGCCGTACGCGGTGTTCCCCGAGGAGAACCCAGCGTTCAACGAAGACTTCGTGCACCGCACCGATCCGGCGGGCGGAACGGTCGTTCCCGAAGGTGCCGTCATCAAGCTCTATTACAACCCCACCAAGGCGCTCGTGATCGTGCCCAACGTCGAGGGCCGCTCGTTGGCCGACGCCACCGCGATTCTCGGTGCAGAAGGCTTCCGGATCGAGGAGATCACCGAGCTCAGCGATATCACCGACGGCCTGGTGATTCGCACCGAGCCCGCCGCCGACACGGCCGTTCCCCAAGAACAGGTCATAAAGGTCGTCGTGTCGGGTGGCCCCGAGCAGGTGTCGATTCCGGCAACCGTGATCAACGACCCCTTCGAGATCGCCACGGCGCTGCTCGAATCGGCGCAATACGGGCTGGTTGTCACCACTGTCGATCAGGTCGATGAAAACATCCCGGCCGGTGTCGTGATCAACACCGACCCCGCCCCCAATATGTTGGTCGCCCGCGGTAGCACGGTGATCTTGATCGTCAGCTCAGGTCCCGGCCAGGTTCGTGTGCCTCCGCTGGTCGGCTTGACCGAGGGCCAGGCCCGCAACCTGCTCGACGAAGCCGGACTCGGGATCGACGTCTCGTACCAGGTGCTCGACCCCGGTCATCCGCAAGACGGCACCGTGCTCGAGCAAAGCGTTCCGAGCAACCAGAACGTCGACAAGGGCACCCGGATCAGCATCGTGGTCGGCCAGGCGATCGTGGCCGAAACCACCACGACTACAACGACCACAACCACTACAGTGCCGCCGACAACCACAACCACGAGCACCACAACAACAACGAGTACGTCGTCGTCCACCAGCACCAGCACCACCGCGGCCTGATCGGCAGGGCTGCACGTCGCCCGACGTTGACCGACTTTGCCTGGGTGATGTTCAGCCGGTGCGATCGAGAAAGTTGCGCAGCAGGTCGTGGCCGCAGCCGGTGAGAATGCTCTCGGGGTGGAACTGGACACCCTCAACGTCGAACTCGCGGTGGCGCACCCCCATCACGATTCCGTCGGCCGAGCGCGCCGTCACCTCTAGCACGTCGGGCACAGTGTCGGGATCGAGCACGAGCGAGTGGTATCGGGTGGCCGTCAGGGGCGACGGCAATCCGGCGAACACGCCGGCTCCGTCATGCTCGATCGGCGAGGTCTTGCCATGCATCAATTCGGGAGCTCGCACAACGTCGGCGCCGTACACGTGGCCGATCGCCTGGTGCCCGAGACACACTCCCAACACCGGCGTGCCAACGCCGGCGAATGCCGTCACGGCTTCGCAGATAATGCCCGATGTCTCGGGACGTCCTGGTCCAGGTGACAGCAGTACGCCGTCGGGATCAAGCATCAGCGCCTCATCGACCGTGAGCTGATCGTTGCGGTAAACGACCGGGTCGGAGCCCAGCTCGCCGAGGTACTGCACCAGGTTGTACACGAAGCTGTCATACGAGTCGATAACGAGGATGCGGGCCACGTCGCAACGATACCGAGACCATCAGACGCGTCCCGCCCCGGTTCTCGACCTAGACTCGCTTCCCGTGGCACCTCCAAAACGCAAGACAGGTGGCGGTCGTACGACGCCAAAGGGCACTCGTCCCGGCGAGCAGCATTTCGCCAACCCGGACGAGAACGTTCGCGGTGTACATACGTCGTCGCGTTACACACCGCCGGTCACGTCGGAGATGAAGGCCCCCAAAGCGTGGGTGCCGGTGCTGATGGTGGCGCTGTTCCTGATCGGCATGGTTGTGATCATTTTGCGCAACCTTGTGTTCACCGGCAACAACATCCTCACATTGGTGGGGCTGACGTGCATCCTTGGTGGTCTGTACACGGCCACCAAGTGGCGATAGAGCCGCCCGCCTTATCCAAAAACAAGCCTCGGTGCGGATCCCCGACTCCTCGCCGTTGGGTCGGCGCCGAGTTAATGCTGCGCACCCGAAACACCGCCGACATGGGCCGCTTGTCCACATGTGAAGAATCACACTAGTGTGATTTACCACAGAGTTATCCACATGCCTGTGGACAGTCGACCTCGCTTCAGTCGTAGAGCGGAGCGACGACGATCATCTCGTCGAGGCAATGTTTCGGCGGAGGCGGATCGTCATCTGGGGCGAGCATCATCTTCAACTCCACACCGCACACATCACAACGATAACGGACATTCAACTTGCGGAGCTCGCCCGGTTCGGGAGGAGGCGCCGGAGGTGCCGAAAGGGCATGCAGAGCGGCCATCCCGCTCTTCCACAGCACGACCATCAGCACCAGCCCACAGAGCACCCACACAACGCTCCCCACAGACGCGGCAACCATCATGCGGACACGTTACCGGTTATCCCCAGCCCCTGTGCATAGCCAGAATCGGACCAATAACTCACGTACTGGAACAAATCGTCCGTGGTCTGAGCTGGGTGGAAGCACCAGATGCGATGCTTGACGAACGAATGCGATCCTCAGCCGAGGCGTTCGATGATCGTGGCGTTGGCCATACCGCCACCCTCACACATCGTCTGCAGGCCGAACCGGCCGCCGCTGCGCTCGAGTTCGTTGAGTAGTGTCGTCATCAACCGAGCACCAGAACACCCGAGCGGGTGACCGAGGGCGATCGCCCCACCATTGACATTGACCTTGTCAATGTCTGGACCGAACTCGCGCTGCCAAGCAACGACGACCGCCGCGAACGCCTCGTTGATCTCGATCACGTCGATCTGATCGAGCGACATGCCGGCCCGCTCGAGCACCTTGTGGGTGGCAGGGATCGGGGCCGTCAACATCAGACGCGGATCGCTGCCTGCGACAGCGAAGTCGACGAAACGTGCGCGCGGGGTGAACCCCAGCGCCAAGGCTCGCTCCTCGCTCATGATCAGCAGCGCCGCCGCGCCGTCGGTGATCTGTGACGAGTTACCGGCCGTGACCCGACCACCGTCTTCTTCGGGCACGAACGACGGTTTGAGCTTGGCCAACGTTTCGAGCGTTGTCTCTCGCAAACCCTCATCTCGGGTCATCAGCTGGCCGTCGGCGCCGAGCAACGGCAGGATCTCACCCTCGAAACGACCCTCCTCGGTGGCCGTCGCCGCACGCTGTTGCGAGCGCACTCCGATCTCATCCATCTCGTGGCGGGTGACGTTCCATTTGTCGGCGATCAGCTCGGCCGAAATACCCTGCGGCACCAGGCCGCCGTGGGGGGCATACCTGGCTCCGACCCGAGGACCGAACGGATACCCGTACTTGCCGTCAGCCATCGACGACCCCATCGGCACTCGGGTCATCACCTCCACCCCACCGGCGACGACGACGTCGTAGGCCCCTGCGATCACTCCTTGAGCGGCGAAGTGTGCGGCCTGCTGGCTTGAGCCGCACTGCCGATCGACGGTGGTACCCGGAACCGACTCGGGCCAGCCGGCAGCCAGCACGGCATTGCGGGCAACGTTGACCGCCTGCTCGCCGACCTGCATCACACAGCCGAACACCACGTCGTCGACCAGACCGGGGTCGAGGGAGTTGCGCTGTTGGAGCGCCGCCAGCGTCTGGGCTGCTAGATCGACGGGATGCCAGTCTTTGAGCTTGCCGTTGCGCCGGCCAAGCGGGGTTCGGATCGCGTCGACGATCACGGCGGTGGTCATGGTCCGATTCTGGCCGCCTGGACGAGCTATCGCAGAACCGGACGGCATCAACGCGTCAATCGAACCCGGTCGGTCGGCCGGCGGGCGAAGGGTGGGTCAGGGGGATAGCGCCTTGATGACCAAATCGAGAAAGACGTCGACCTCGCGGTCGGTGAAGTCAACGAGCTCGATCAGGCGTTTGGCCACGAACGGACCTTGCACAAAATACATCGCCGTTTCGACCCCTATCTCAGGGTCTACCTCTCCGCGCGCGATACCACGCTGAATCGCGATCCGAAGCGGCTCGTGCCGCATCTCCTGGGTCTGAGCGAAAATCTTGGCGAACTCGGGGTCACGCGCCGCTCGACCGAGCATCGAAGCGAACACCTGACGGAACGTGTCGTGCCCGACGACACCTCGAAACCCGAGCACGATCGATCGGAGATCGGCCCGCAGAGATCCATGGTCAGGCGTCGCAACCTCTTCGATCATGTCGTCGATTGCCGCAATCCCCAGCTCATCGGCGTTACCGAAGTGCCGATAGATCGTTGTCTTGGCAACGCCTGAGCAGCGGGCGACCTCGTCGACCGTGCAGGCGTCGAGGCCATCGGCACTGATAATCGCCTGTGCTGCCCGCAACATCTTGGTTCGAGCGTCTTCGCTGAGTGGCCGCGCCATACTGCTACGAAACCGTATCGGAATAGGGTGCGGTTCCCATGTTCAGCCCTGATTGAACAGAATCTAGAGCTGTGACAGGTGACACATTTCGCTACTTCATCGTTGCGTTTCGACAATCGTGCAGTTAGAAACGTACCCCATGCCGCGCCTGCGGCGCGTCTCACCCATTCCCTCGGAGAACCACGATGTATCGCATACTCGCAAGCTGGTGCTATCACCGCAAATGGACCGTCGTCGGAATCTGGATTGCCCTGCTCGTGGGCCTCATCTCGGCCGGCGTCGTGGTCGGCTCGTCGTTCAACGGTGAGTTCGAGACCCCTTCCTCCGAGAGTGCCAGCGGATTCGAGACGCTCGCCGAATACTTCCCAGGAGCCAGCAGTGTGTTCGGCGGCCAGATCGTATTCGAGACGGTCGACGGCGTCACATCGTCAAAGGTCGCCGAGCCGATGACTCAGCTGTTCGATCAGGTCGGCGAGATCAAAGGCGTCACGGTGATCAGCCCGTACACGCCGTTCGGCGCAGAACAGATCAACGACGACGGCACCATCGCATTCGCTCAGCTCAACCTCGCCGACGACATCGACGAGACCGAGGCGGCGGCGATCGGCAGCGACATCGACAAACTGCTCCCGAAGGTCGACGGACTACGAATCGAGATCGGTGGGAACAACTTCGCCGAGTTCGAACCGCCCCAGTCCGAGATGATCGGCTTGGCGTTCGCGGTCGTGATTCTGATCATCTCTTTCGGATCGGTATTGGCGATGGGCTTGCCGATCGGGATCGCCGTCGCCGGCGTCGGCGCGGGTAGCTTCGGTCTGGTCACCCTGCTGACCAACGCGTTCACGATCCCCGAGTTCGCTCCGCTGATCGGAACCATGATCGGGCTCGGTGTCGGCATCGACTACGCCCTGTTCATCATCACCAGATATCGCGAACTGACCCGCGCCGGTGCAACCGCTGAACAGGCCACCGTCGGGGCGATGGACACCGCCGGACGGGCGGTCGTGTTTGCCGGCATCACCGTCGTGTTGTCGCTGCTCGGCATGTTGTTGATCGGACTCAAGTTTGTCGCCGGCCTCGGAATCGCAGCGGCCGCCACCGTCTTTCTAACGCTGCTCGCCTCGATCACCCTGCTGCCGGCACTGCTCGCATTCGCCAACGACCGGATCGAGGTGACGCGCTGGCGCGGCTTGATCGCGGCCGGCTTCGCGGCCCTGGCACTGCTCGGGATCGGGCTGAAGGTTCCCGCCCTCGGTGCGATCGGCGCAGCGCTCATGATCATCACGCTGTTGGCCAGCCTCGCCATCAAGCCGCTTCGCCGGCAGGTGCCGCCCCGCAAGGAAAAGCCGATCCGCGAGACGTGGGCCTACCGCTGGAGTCGGATCGTGCAGGCTCGTCCATGGACCGGCGTGGCCGTCGCCGGCGGACTGCTCCTGCTGCTGACACTGCCCGTGTTCGCACTGCGTCTCGGATTCTCCGACGAGGGCAACTTCGCCGAGGACACCACCACCCGCCAGGCCTACGACCTGATCGCCGACGGGTTCGGTCCCGGCTTCAACGGCCCGTTCCTGCTCGCCATGGAGATCGAGGGTCCAGAGGATCTGTCAACGGTCATGTCGATCGGTAGTGTCATCGCCGAAGATCCAGGTGTCGATTCCGTGTCGCAGCCATTCCCCAGCGACCAGGCCAACCCAACGGCCTCAGAAGCGTTCATCCTGAGGATCGTTCCCACCACGTCACCTCAAGATGCCGCCACCGAAGACACCGTCGCCCGGCTGCGCGGCGAGGTGATCGCACCGCTTGTCGAGGGCACCAGCATCACCGCCAACCTCACCGGTTCGGTGCCGGCCAACATCGACTTCAGCGACTACCTCGGCGGTCGCATCATCGTCTTCTTCGGCGCCGTGCTGGCCGTCTCGTTCCTGCTGTTGATGATGGTGTTCCGATCGCTGCTGGTGCCGTTAAAAGCCGTGATCATGAACATGCTGTCGATCTCGGCCGCCTACGGCGTCGTCGTGGCCATCTTCCAGTGGGGCTGGTTCGGCGGCCTGACCGGCATCGAGCCAGCGCCTATCGAACCGTTCGTGCCGATGATGCTGTTCGCGATCGTGTTCGGCTTGTCGATGGACTACGAAGTGTTCCTGCTGTCACGGGTCAAGGAGGAGTACGACCGCACAGGTGACCCGGTGAACTCGGTCGCCGACGGCCTGGCGGCGACAGCCCGCGTCATCACGGCGGCCGCAGCCATCATGGTCGTCGTGTTCGGCGCCTTCCTGCTCGAAGACAACCGAATCGTCAAGCTGTTCGGTTCGGGTCTCGCGCTCGCCGTATTCCTCGACGCCACCCTGGTTCGCATGCTGCTCGTACCCGCCACGATGGAGCTGCTCGGTTCGAAGAACTGGTGGTTCCCGAAGTGGCTCGACCGCATCGTGCCTACCCTCAACGTCGAGGGTCACGAGCTCGAACGGCTGCATGCAAGCCTCGGCACAGCGTCCGCCGACGAATCCGATCTGATTCCTGTCGACGCCTGACGACCGGCGGCCACCCTGACGACCGGCGGCCACCCTGGCGACGACAGGTCGACGATCGGGATCGACGCCGTTATCGTTCGCTCTCGGGATCCGGGTCGAGTCCGCGATTCAGGTCCGCGATCGCGGCGATCTGATCGTCGGTGAATCGCGAGGCGAATCGGGCCTGGACCGAGCGGCGATACGTGATGCTCATCTCACGCCAGAGCGTTCGACCACGCGGCGTGAGCTCGATGTCGACGGCGCGGTGGTCGTCGGGGTCGACGCCGCGGTGACGCGCGATCCAACCCTCCTCCTCCAACCGATCGAGGCGCCGACTCAAGCTTGACGGCGGAATTCTCATCACCGCCGCGATGTCCTGCGGGCGCGCCCACCCGTCGAAATGACGCAGCGTGGCGAGCACATCGAACCACCCCAACGGAACAGCCCATTCAAGTCGCAGATCGTCGTCGACCGCCCGCGTGACGTCGGCGACGATCGATTGCAGGTCGCGCCACGCGGCGACCCTGGCGGCGTCAAGTCGTGGCATCGGCAAACGCCGTTCTGATCAGTCGGTCGCCTTGAGCGCGTCAGCAAAGACCGAAACGGCCTCGGCAATCTCGCTGGACGTGACGATGAGCGGTGGCATCCAGCGGATTATGTTGCCGTAGGTTCCTGCGTTCATCAGGATCAGGCGGCCCTTACGAAGGCAGTGCTGAATCACCGCCGGAACCCTGGCTGGATCCTCGAAGCTGGCAGCGACCATCAATCCCGGCCCACGCACCTGACGCAGCGCCGGGTAATGCTCTTTCAGCTCACTCAAGGCGTCCCGTAGTTGATTGCCGCGCGACCGCACGTTGTCCATGAACCCAGGTTCGGTCATCACTTCGATCGTGGCCAGTGCCGCGGCGCACCCGATCGGGTTACCACCGTAGGTGCCGCCATGGCTGCCCGTGGGCCACAGATCATCCAACTCGCGCCGCGTACCGAGCGCTGAGAACGGGAACCCAGAGGCGATGCCCTTGGCCATACAAATGATGTCAGGCTCGATTCCGAGTTGGTCGACGGCGAACCAATCGCCGGTACGCCCGAACCCGCTCTGCACCTCGTCGGCGATGAACATGATCCCGTGCTCGCGGCAACGCTCGACGATGCCCTCGACGAACGCCCTGGGGGCCGGCACATAGCCACCCTCACCGAGCACCGGCTCGAGGATCACGGCAGCTGTCTCTGACGGCGCCGTCTGGGTCAACAGCAACCGGTCAAAGGCCCGCAGCGAGGCGTTGATCGTGGCCTCCTGATCTGATGCCAGCGGATCGGGGAACGGCGTCACGAACACACCGCCTGGCAGTGGAGCGTGGCCGGCCCGGTAGATCGTCTTCGACGTGGTCATCGCCATCGCCATGTGGGTGCGGCCGTGGAATGAACCCTGGAAAACGATCACGTTCTGGCGCTTGGTCGCCTGCTTGGCCAGCTTGACGGCCGCCTCGGTGATTTCTGCACCAGAGTTTGCGAAGAAGAAAGTGTCGATACTGGGCGGCGTGACCTCGTTCAGCTTGTCAGCCAGTGGCTCGAGCAGGTCGTGGGTGAACAGGTTCGCCTGAGCGTGGATGAACCGTTCAGCCTGGGCGGCGATCGCTGCGGTCACCTTCGGATGGCAGTGCCCGGTCGAGTTGACAGCGATGCCAGCCGCAAAATCGAGGTACTCGTGACCATCAACGGTGGTGACGCGACATCCTCGGCCGGTGGCGACCTGAAGGTCGGTCACCTTGAACCACACATTCGACAGGTGCGACATATCGAGAGCCTAGACAGCTCACGACCAAGCCCACATACTCCGACGAGTCGCAACATGGCGCTGGCGAGGCGTTCGGACGTGTTGCGTCAACGCCGCTCGCTCGAGCGCTTCAGTCCAGATGATCTTTTCGATCAACGGCGTACGAAACGGTGTGACAGGACATGGTTGAGCCCCAGCACGCCCCGCAGACGACCACCTCATTCGGTGTGGTTCGATTATGGCCACGTTGCTTTCGTACGGTGTGGCCTGTGGCCACTTCACCAAACCTCGAAATCGATGAGATCAACAGCATGTTGCGCGAGCAGTTTCCTGGCACCGGCAACCGCTGCATCGAACTCGGACCCGGCTATGCGGTGGCCGCCTACGACGTGCAGCCGAGCGACATCCGGCCGGGTGGATTCGTGTCGGGGCCATGCCAGTTCGGGATCGTCGATTGCGCATTGTGGTTTCTCGCCTTCGTGGCCTTAAAGCGGATCGAACCGATGGCGATGACCTCCGAACTGTCGATTCGATTCCTTCGGCCTGCGCAAGGCAAGCGAGTCATCTGCAAAGCAACACTCGAGGCCGTCAGTCGCCGCAGCATCGTCGGCACCGCTCACGTGTGGGTTGATGGCCGCCCCGACAAGATCACTGCAGCCGCCCAGGGCACCTACGCGATCCCGCTCCCGCGATGAGCCCGAGCGAGCGACCCCGCTTCCATCTGGCGTTTCCGGTCGACAACCTGGCTGCCGCTCGCCACTTCTACGGTCAGGTGCTGGGGTGTCCGGAGGGGCGCTCGGCCGATCATTGGGTCGACTTCGATCTGTACGGCCACCAGATTGTCGCCCACCTGGTCGAGCAGCGATCGCCGCGCTCACGCAACCCGGTCGACGGCGACGACGTGCCCGTGCCTCACTTCGGCCTGCTTTTGCGACCGGTCGAGTGGCGCCTGCTGGCCGAACGACTGCGAGCCGCTGGCACCGAGTTCGTGATCGAGCCGCACACCCGATTCGAGGGTCTGCCCGGTGAACAGTCGACGATGTTCGTGCTCGACCCAGCCGGTAACGCGCTCGAGTTCAAGGCGTTCGAAGATGACACCATGGTCTTCCATCGCTGACGCTGGACAGATCTGAATGTGATGCTGAGCCGCGGCCCGTTCGGGATGCGAACCGTAGGCACGGTGTGCTCCCAATCGTCGTCACGCGCCGCGTGCTCTCACTCCTCACACAAGTCGACATGACCCCAGACAGCGATCAGCTGAGCTGACCCTCGACATCCTTTCGAAGCTGGCGGGCAGTGCGCAGATCGACGAGATCGACATCATCCGTGAAGAGCTCACAGCCCGTTGTGAGGAGTTCGAACGCTTGGTTGGGATCAGCTCGGCCACGGCGAAGGCGGGCGAGGCTGACGGCAGCGCGCAACTCGAGGAAACGAGCGCCCTGCATGCGTGCTCGTTCGAGCGCGTGCCGCATGTGTGCTTCCGCTCGATCCCCCTTGGCGGCGTCGTCGGCAGCGTCGTCGCCCCACAACAGTTCACCCAACACACGCTCGAACTCCGCATCCCACCAGTGGGCACCGGACACGTCGACCAGAGCTAGCCTGCGTTGTACAAGGTCAATCGCAGCTGCGGTGTCGCCTGCCAGCCCGAGTGTCACGGCGAAGGCGGAATCGAGCGGGAAGCACCAGGCGCCGTAAAACTCTTGCCAGATCGGCGCAACCTGCCGCATCAGATCCAGGCCTTCGGCCGCGTGACCGCCGAGAACCAGCGCGTTGGCTCGAAAACCGGCGGCATAGGAGCGAGCGACGTCGGGTAGCGAACCCTCGCCGACGAGTCCGTCGACCAGACCGGCATGATCGAGCAGCGCCGCCGCATCACCGTCGAGGAGGGCGATGTTGAAGGCGCTGTTGAAGCTTTCCAATCGGCTGTAGGCGTGGCCTAAATCCTCGGCGAGTGCCACCGACGAAGCCGAACGTTGGCGCGCCTGCTCGGGCTCGCCGAGCAGCCACAGCGCCATCGCGTCGAGGTTACGGGAGCAGACACCGGGATCGTGCCCCCCGTAGCGGAATGTCATCCAATGATGGTCAGCGGGACGGTATTGCGAGATCCCGATCTCGGTGTGTCGGCGGACGGCGATCGGATCGCCAGCCAACGACAGCGCGGACCACTGAACATGGTGGGCCTCGAGTTTCAGAGCCGGGTCATCGAGATCGCCAGCCAGGTCGAACACTTCGTCGGCGAACTGGCGAGCGATATTGATCTCACCGCGCATCAAATGAACGAACCAGAGGCCCCATGCGGCCTCGAACTTCTCGAGTGCGGTTCCGGACGAAGCAGCGACCAGACGCGCCCTTCGATACGCGTCGTGCACCGCCTGGTCGGCGGGTCCGACATGTTGGACCAGAGCGCTGCCCAACAAGAGTTCGATCGACAGTTCGAAGCGCCCTCGCTCAGTCGCGTTCAAGTGGGCGAGCGCGGCTCGGGCGCGATCTAGGTGATCGACGGCATCGGAGAACGCAGCCGCGCTCGTCGCGGAGCGAGCGGCTCGCACCCAGGCCGCCACCGCCAACGCGTGCTGCTCAGCACCTGAACGGTGGCGCGCCATCAGTTCAGGCGACACCTGAAGGCCGTCCGCAACGCTTGACTCGAGCAGTTCCGCAACCCGTTGATGGAGGTCGCGCCGGAGGCTGCGAGGAATCGCCCGGTAAGCGACCTCCTGAGTAAGGGCGTGCTTGAAACTGAGGCCGGGTTCACGTTGCAGCGTCGTTGCAAACAGCAACTCAGCCGCCTGAAGTTCGTCAACCTGAGAGGTGTGGTCACCGAGGGTGTCAGCAAGCAGGGCAGTCAGCAACTGTGCTGAGACCTCACGTCCAACCACCGCAGCGAGTGAGAGAATCTTGCGAGCCTCGGCCGAGAGCTGATCGATGCGGGCCGCCACCAGTGTCTGCACCGACGCCGGCAGACGAGGGTCAGATGACGCATCACCAAGCGAAAACGCGCCGTGCCTTCCGATCAAGGCCCCGGCGGCCCGCGCCGAGCGAACGACCTCTTCGATGAACAGCGGTGTGCCTCCCGCACGACCGATCACCGTCGACTTCCATCGGCCGAGCGTCGCGTCCGGTCCGACGAGGTGGTCGAGCAAACGGCCTGAGTCGACATCGCTGAGAGCATCCACGCGGAGATCGGTTTGGTAGCTGCGAGGTACCCAGCGCCCGTTGAATTCGGGCCGGTAAGTAGCCACCAGCATGCAAGGCCGTCGCGCAATCGACATGACGATCGCCTCGACCAGCCGTAGGGTCGATTCGTCGGCCCAATGCAGATCCTCAAAGACGATCAGCGTGGGTCGGTCGTGCTCGACCAGCAGGTCCATCAGCGCGGCGACCGAACGTGACCTACGAATCTCGGGGTCGACTGCCAACCATTCGCCGCCCGCGCGTTCTGGGTGCAGCACGGCCAGCAGGGCAATCGTGTCCACGGGAAGTCTCGTCCCGGCCTGCTCGATGTACGAACGAAGCGCCGAATCGTCGGTGACCGTGTCAGGCCCGAGACCCAACCGGCCCAGCAGAATGCCCTGCGTCGGGAAGAACGGGGTGTGGGCTTCCACCGGCGACGCAGCTGCAACGTGGATCGCAAACTCCTGAGCGGCAGCCAACAAGAGAGCCTCGTGAACGAGACGCAACTTACCGGTCCCGGGTTCGCCGCTCAAGACGACCACCTGCCCACGGCCAGTACCGGCCTTGCCAAGCAGGTTCTCGATCCGATTGATCTCGTGATCTCGACCGACGAGCGGGCTGAGCCCCCTCTCCATGCGGGCTTGCCAGGGGCTGCTCCATCCCGCGTCGGGACCAAGGCCGTACGCATCGCTGATGTTGTGGCGCGGGGCTCGTGGTTGACAGCGATTGGCGCCGAGCAGGCCGACGGCCAACTCCCGTGTAGTTCCGGCCAGCAGAATCTCGCCTGGTTGCGCAGCTTCGACAAGATCTGCCACTTGCAGCGCGGGCGTCACTCACGCGCTACCTGGACGGCTTCTTGGCGCTCGCTGGTGAGACTGGATCCGGCTTCATTCTGGATACGCAAACGTGGAGGGCCCAGTCGCGCTTTTCAGAAGAGCTTGGCGAGAACACGGCGGAACTGCGCGAAGCAAACCAGGCCGCCGCCGACTTTGCTGTGGAGCTGCGTCACAAGTTCTCGTCGAACACCGGCCCGATCGTCATCAACGGTCTGATCGGTCCGTGTGGCGACGCCTATGTCCCCGAGCACGACATCGCCGCCGCCGAAGCTCAGAGCTACCACAGCGAACAGTTGGGATGGCTCGCCGAAACCGAGGTCGACATGGTGACGGCGCTGACGTTCACACAATCAGATGAAGCGATCGGTGTCGTCCGTGCCGCCGAGTCGTTCGGTCTGCCGATCGTCGTGTCGTTCACCGTTGAGACCGACGGCCGTCTGCCAACCGGCCAGCCACTCGGCGAGGCGATCAACTCGGTCGACGATGCGACCGCCGGGGCGGCTGCGTACTTCATGGTCAACTGCGCACATCCCGATCGCTTTGGTGATGATCTGGGCGACCAGGACTGGGCCCGGCGAATCCGTGGGCTGCGCTGCAATGCATCCCGGATGACCCACGCCGAGCTCGACGAGTGCGAGGTGCTCGACGACGGCGATCCAGCCGAGCTCGCTGCAAGCTATGGCGAACTGAGGAAGCGGTTGCCCTGGCTCAACGTCTTCGGCAGATGTTGCGGCTCCGATCTGCGCCACGTCACCGAGATCGCACGATCCGTGCTCGCCGCCGGCTAGCCAACCGACGCGCGAACAGAACGGCTCGGGCAGACTGTTGCGACCATGCAGCTGATCGACGACGCCGACGACGAACGCCTCAGCGACTACCGCCAGCTGAAGGACACCGCGGCCCGGCGGCGCATCGAGGGCGACGAGTTCTTCATCGCTGAGGGGCCGGTGGCAATCGAGCGACTGATCGCCTCCGACCACCACGTTCGCTCGGTGCTGGTGTCGCAACAGAAGTACACCCGGATGGCCGAATTGCTCGACCCGGTCGACGCCCCGGTGTACTGCGTCGACAAGTCGTTGCTGCAAGACATCGTCGGATTCGACCTGCACCGCGGGGCGATCGCCGCCGCCGACCGACGCGCCCACCCGACCCTCGACGAGATCATCGGCCGCTACACGCGGGTTGCGGTGCTCGAAGGGCTCAACGATCCAGAGAATCTGGGAGCGATCGCCCGCTCTGCACGCGCTTTCGGGATCGAAGCTTTGGTGCTCGACCCGACCTGTATCGACCCGTACACCCGCCGCACCGTGCGGGTCAGCATGGGCGAGATCCTGTTGCTCCCCAGCTGCCGTGTGGCCAACACCGAATGGCCCGATGCACTCGACCGTGTAGGCGAGTCGGGCTTCGAGGTGTGGGCGATGACACCGGCCGCCGACAGTCAAGACATCTGGGAGATCGATGTTCCCAAGCGAGTGGCCGTGATGCTCGGCGCCGAAGGCCCCGGTCTGTCAGCCAAGGCGATCACCGCATCCCACCACCGAGTTCGCCTTCCGATCAACCCCGCCGTCGACTCGCTCAATGTCGGTGCCGCAGCAGCGGTGGCGTTCGCGGTCATTGCCCGACAGACTCGACACCTGTGATCGTCGAGCTGCCCGCCCATCCCGAGTACCAGCCGCCCGGCTCGTTTGCGGGCCCCGATCACCCGATGCGAAAGCTGACGCGGGCGATGGCGTTTGGCGAACCCTGGACCTCCCACGACGCGGAACGGGTCGCCACGATCTTTGATGGTCTCGCCGCCGAGTGGAGTGAGCGTCATGTCGACCTGACCAAAGCAGCGCCGGTTCTCGACGCCATCGAGCGAGGTCGACCACCGCTCGATGCCAGCTGGATCGAACTCGGTTCGGGCACAGGAGCCGGGACGCGGCTGCTTGACGGGTTGGCCCGGCAGCAGATCTCTGTCGACCTTTCCGAGCAGATGCTTGCCCATGCACCATCCGGTCTGGCGCCGAAGGTGCGCGCCGATTCGTCGCGGCTCCCGTTCGCCGCCGACAGCGCCGATGTCATATTGCTGATCAATATGTTGCTGTTCCCGAACGAGGTCGACCGCGTACTGCGGCCCGGCGGACATGTGGTGTGGGTCAACACGCTCGGTGATCAGACCCCGATCCATCTTCTGCCCGCCGACGTGGCGGTAGCACTGCCAGGCGACTGGATCGGCGTTGCGTCGCAGGCCGGCACCGGCCTGTGGGCCGTGCTCGAACGAGGCTGACCCGCCGACGGTGCGCGAAGCTCGTGACATGAGCGAGCATCCAATCTCCCGTTTCGACATTCCCGACCTCGATGACCTGCCCGACGACATCCGCCAACAGATTCTGGCAGTGCAGGAGAAGTCTGGCTTCGTGCCGAACGTGTTTCTGGCTTTCGCCCGTCGACCTCCCGAATTCCGCGCCTTTTTTGCCTTCCATGACGCCCTGATGCTCTCGGACGAGGGGCTCACCAAAGCCGAGCGAGAGATGATCGTCGTCGCCACGTCTGCAACCAACGGATGCCTGTACTGCGTGGTCGCGCACGGGGCGATCCTGCGAATTCGAATGAAGAACCCTCTGATCTCCGACCAGGTCGCGATCAACCCGGCCAAGGCCGACCTGACCGAGCGTCAGCGCCACATCGTCGATTTCGCCCTCATGGTCGCCGGTGACTCCGCCAACGTCGGCGACGGCGACATCGAGGCGATGCGCGCCAAGGGGTTCACCGACGACGAGATCTGGGACATCGGCGCCATCACCGCCTTGTTCGCACTCTCGAACCGCTACGCCAACTTCACCGGGATGCGCCCCAACAACGAGTTCTACAGCATGGCGCGCTGACGCGTGCGGCCTGCGCACACACTGGGTCGTCAATCGGCGAGACTGTCACCCGTGACCAACGCTCGACGCCCTACCAGAACCATGCTCGCGATCGCCACGGCGACGATCCTCACGCTCGCCGGCTGCGGGGGCGACGACGATACCGCCGATACCCCCGACACCTCGGCTGCGTCTGCGACCGTGGCTGCGACCGTGGCTCCGGTCGCAGCCGACGACACGTTCGGGGCGATCGCCGACACCACGATCACGATCGCCGGCTTCGCCTTCAGCGGGGTCACGGAGGTCACCGTCGGCTCCACCGTGACGGTCACCAACACCGACTCGTCACCCCACACCTGGGCAGCCGACGACGGAGCGTTCGACTCGGGTTCGATCGCCCCCGGCGGGGCATTCGAGTTCACGTTCGCCGAGGCCGGCACGTTCGCCTATCACTGCAACTTTCATCCCTCGATGACCGGCAGCATCACCGTCCCCGGCTGACGGACACGCCTCCGACACGTCGTTCAACGTAACGTCGCCTGGAGACGCAGCGCGACGGAAGGTTGATTCGTGGAGTTCGACTTGATGACCGGAGCCGGCACGTGGGTCGAAACGGCCGACTTCGCCCGGCTGCTCGACGCCAACGGGTTCTCGGGGATGCTGTTCACCGAGACCTCCGAAGTGCCGTGGATGAAGATCGCCGCCGCCGCGGTGGCGGCGCCCAACCTGCACTTCAGCACAGGGATCGCGGTCGCCTTCCCGCGCAGTCCGATGATTTCGGCCGCCGTCGCCTGGGAGATGGCCCAGAACACCCAGGGTCGATTCCGGCTCGGGCTCGGCAGCCAGGTCAAGGGCCATGTGGTACGTCGGTACTCGGCCGAGTTCAAGCCGGCCGCTGCTCGGCTGGCCGACTACGTCGCCGCCGTCAAGGCCTGCATCCGTGCCTTCCGTGGTGACGAACCCCTGGCCCACGACGGCCCCTATTACCAACTCAACTACCTCCCGGCCGCCTGGTCGCCGCCACGCCACGAGTTTGGTGACGTAAAGGTCGACATCAGCGCCGTCGGGCCGCTGATGACCAGGGTCGCCGGTGAAGTCGCCGACGGCGTGCATGTGCACCCTTTACACTCGATGCACTACATCGAACACCGCCTCCTGGCCGGTGTGGCGGCCGGTGCCGCACGGGCCGGTCGCGACGCCGCCGAGATCCAACTCACGATCCCGGTGTTTGCGGCCCCTGGCGATACGCCCGAGCAGCGGGAAGCGTTGGTGAGTCGGGCCCGCAATCAGATCGCGTTCTACGGCTCCACCCCCAATTACGCTTTCCAGTTCGACGACCTCGGCTTCGAGGGCACCACGCCTCGGCTGGGTGCCCTGATCCGGCAGGGCAAGTTCGAGGAGATGGCGGCATCGATCACTGACGAGATGCTCGACCAGTACGCCGTGGTGTGCCGGTGGGACGAGCTCGCCGACCGCCTGATCGAGCGCTACTCGGGCACGGCCTCCCGACTGGTGATGTACCTCGCCGAAGAGTCGATCCGTCGTGATCCGACGGCTGCTGCAAAGTGGGGCGAAGTCGCTCGGGCGGTTCGCGCTGCGGAATAGCGCACGGCAGGCGTCCGTTAGAACGCTGTTCCGCTCAATTTCGGGTTCGCCGAACGCGTCACAGGAGGATGTCCATGTCCGAGCCAACACGACCTGATCGCACCGCCGTGTTCGCCACTGCCTCGCTGGCACTTGCCGGACTGACGCTGGTCGTCACGTCGGCGTTGGCGCTGGGCATCGTCGGCGGCTCCGACTCGGACCCCACCGAGTTGGTAGTTGTGCCAGGCACATCTCTCAACTCCGACGGGGCGGTGGCCGATCCGGATGCCGATCCGAGCTCGATCGTCGCCTCGGCCGCCGAGGCTATGCGAGCGGTGACCAGCGTGGAGTTCGAGTTGAAACGCACAGGTGCGCCCGTCTTTATAGACCAGTTCGAGTCGATCGCCCTCAACGAGTTGCGCGGGCAGTTCGCACTGCCCAACAAGGCCCAGGCCGAGCTGACCGTCAGGATCAACGACAACCTCACCACCAAGCTCGGCGCCGTCGCAATCAACACCGAGGTATGGATCTCCAACCCGGTCACCGGTGATTTCGAGACGCTGCCGGCCGGTTACGACATCGACCCGTCCAAGTTCTTCGACCCAGAAAACGGATGGCGACCGCTACTTACCGAGTTGGGCAATGTCGAACTGGTCGGGATCGAAGACCGCGGCGGCGACCGGTACCACGTGCGCGGCATCGCCCCTGCTGCCCAGGTTCGAGAAATCACCGTCGGGTTGGTTCGTGGTCAGGATGTACCGATCGACCTGTGGGTGGATCCCGTCACCGGGCTGGTGACGGCAGCCGAGTTGACGACCATGGTAGAAGGTGCCGACTCGCACTGGGTGCTCGGCCTCGACAACTACGGCGACAGCTTCACGATCAAGCCTCCCGAGAACGTGACCAACTGACATGATCGACACGACGAACGCGGCGACGGGCCCGGCCCGTTTTGGTAGACGCCGGCCCTCCCCCAGGGCGATCCTCACCGTTGTCGGGTTCAGCGTGTTCGTCGCCGCCGACGACCTGACCGTCGTCTCGACGATGTTGCGCCCGATCATCGGCGACCTCGGACTGGTGCTGCCCGACGGGCTCGACGACGCGGCATGGGTCGTCAACGCCTACCTGATCGCCTTTGTGGCGGTGATGCCGATCGCTGGACGGATCAGCGACGTGCTCGGGCGCCGCCGTACCTTCGTGGCCGCCTACCTGTTGTTCTTGGTTGGCACTATCGTGATCCCACTGTCGACGTCGTTCGACTCGGCCTTCGGCTGGTTTTTGACTGGGCGGGTACTGACAGCAATCGGCGGCGGGGCGATGGTGCCAGTGGCTCTCGCCGTCGTCGGCGACGTCTACCCGGAGGGTAAGCGTGCCAGAGCCCTCGGCACGCTTGGGGCGATCGAAACGATGGGTTGGGTGTGGGGCCCGCTGTACGGCGCGATGCTGGTGCGGTTCCTGTCGTGGCAGTGGCAGTTTTGGCTGAACATCCCGCTCGCCATCGCCGGCCTGGCTGCATCGTGGTGGGCACTCGAAGGCCATGATCGCCCCGAGCATCGTCAGCGCATCGACTGGCTGGGAGCCGGTTTACTCACAGTCGCCCTCGTCTCGCTCAACGTTGCCCTGCTCGGGTCGGCCGAGATTCAGAGCGTCAATGGTCTCGAAGAGTTGACCGGTGGCGGAGGTACCGATCTGAGGTGGTTGTACGTCCCTGCTGTAATCGCCGGCATCGGTTTCGTCATGCAGCAGCAACGGTCAACGCAACCACTGTTCGACCGACGCCTGTTCGAGGGTCGCAATCTGGTGATCGCCCTGTTCGTGAACTTCGCTGTCGGCGCCGGGCTGGTGATCGCCATGGTCGATGTTCCGATCTTCATCAATACCGTCGAGATCAGTCTCGGGCGAGCCGCCGTCTACGCCGGGTGGACACTGTCTGCACTGACCGCTGCGATGGCCATCGCGTCGTATCTCGGCGGGCGCGCAACCGAACGCTGGTGGTATCGCCCGCCGGTCATCGTTGGGCTGGCGATGTCGACGCTTGCCTACGTCTGGATGGGTGCAACCTGGACGGGCGCCACGTCGTACCCGGTGTTCGCCCTTCAGCTTGCTCTGCTCGGCGCCGGATTCGGACTCACCGTCGCTCCCACCACCAGCGCCGTGGTCGATCACGCACCGCCCGACCAGCGCGGAGCGGCCGCCTCGATCGTGATGGTCGTCCGACTGCTCGGCTTCAGCGTCGGTCTGTCGGCGCTGACCGCCTGGGGCCTGGCTCGATTCAACAGTCTGCGCTCGACCATCGATCTCCCCCCACTCACCGACCCGGGTTTCGAGGCCGCAACGACCGAGGCCTACCAAACGCTTACCGCTCAGGCAATCGCCGAAACGTTCACCGCCGCGGCGGTGGTCATCGGCGCCGGGCTACTCACCACATTCGCGATGCGACGCATCAACAGCGACGGAGACAACAACATGACCGACACGCCCGATTCAACCGGAGAGTTGGAAGATGTGCCTGGCACAAGTCCCAACTCTGACACGGCGGTGGCGGGGCTCGCCAAGCGGATGAACGTAATGATCGGTTTGCTGGCGCTGTTGCTGGTCGGCGCCCTGGTCACGATCGCCACGCTGTTTTCGCGCGTGGCCGAGGCAGAGGAGGATGTCACCGCCGCTACTCTCGAACTCGCCACAACCCGAGCGGAGCTACTGACGACGCGCGACGACCTCAACCGGGTCGAGGCGGGGGCGGCCCTCTACGCCTCACAGATCACCGGCTTTCAAGAACAGATCGTCGCGCTCGAGCCGCAGGTCTCTGCAGGCGTGGACGAGGCGATCACCGGACTGCGCTCGTTTGGGGAATCGACCCTGTCTTTCGATGTGACCATCGACGAGGTGATCCCGATCAACACCGAGGTCGTGATCAAGCGCACCGTGGAGGTTCCGATCAAGACCTCGATCCCGATCCGCGAGACGATCCAAACCACGATCGAGATCGACACCAAGCTCGGCTTCAACGTGCCAATCGACGTCACAGTGCCGGTCGACATCGATGTGCCGATCGACCTCATCGTTGAGATTCCGATCGACGAGACTGTTCCGATCAACGAAGAGTTCGCCGTCAAACTCGACGTGCCGATCAACATTGATGTCAGCCAAACCGAACTGGCCAACCTGACTGACTCGCTGGCCGCAGGGCTCGAGTCGCTACAAGACGTCTTGACAGGCCTCGCCCGCTAACGATTACCAAACGTGCCGGCCACCGCTGATAACGCTGCCGAAATGACAGTGAAGGCGAGTGGGGCGTTGCGGCCGAGGGTGATCAGCGTGGGGCGCCGAACGTCGAGCGCATCTCGTTACGGGCGCCATCGAGCTCGAAGCGGGCGTTGGCGAGCCGACGGACGTTATTCGTATGGCGAGCGTCGTCACGACGACGCCATGCTGCGAGGAGATTTCCAAGGGCGACATTCTGCAAACCGTTCATGCCGTAAACGTTACGACTTGGCGCCCCGCCTGCCAATTTCGAAACAACGTTTCTTGCGGTCAATCAACCATCTCGACCTTTGATTCGAAAGCAGATGCAAGATTGACTTATGAACGTAAACTTCAATCCATGATCGACCTGGATGACATCAATCGCGACATCCTCGACCTCCTGCTCCAAGACGGCCGGATGTCGTACCGCGAGCTGGGCGAGCGAGTCGGCCTCACCGCCCCGGCGGTGACCGAGCGAGTGCGCAAACTCGAAGAGCTCGGGGTGATCACGGGATACAGGGCGGTCGTCGACTACGAGGCACTCGGATTCCCACTGCTATGCGTGATCCGGCTCAACTCGCCGCGCGGTGCAGCCGGGGTCGACGACATCATCCGCGGCATACCCGAGGTGATCGAGGCCAACCGGGTCACCGGCTCAGAGTCACACGTGATCCGCGCTCGGTTACGTAGCACAGCTCACCTCGAGCAGATGCTCGACGTGTTGTGCGAGTACGGCGACTCGGTCACCAACATCGTCACCAGTTCGCCGGTGCCGCGTCGCCCGATGAACCTGCGGTCGGCGATGAAGCAGCAGCAGCAGCACAGTAACCGCCGCTGATCAGCCGGAGGAGACTGCACCGATCGGAACGACGGTGATTCCGACCGACGTACCCTCGAGCCGAATCGGGTCTGGAAAAAAGCCTGCGCTCACGAACCAGTCGGCGCTCTCGGCATTAAAAAACAGCTTGTCGGATGTCTGGTCACGACTAGTGACCTCGAACCCGAGCTCGTCGAGCACCGCCAAGTAGTCACCGGCGACGAGCATCGACTCACCAGCGTGCCATCCGGTGACCTCGAAGATCGTCGTGCTCTCACCCTCGAGTACCTCGGAACCGATGATCAGCAGATCGACTGGGATCGGCAGGTCGGTGGGAAACTCGGGCGAGAGCTCGACCGGGTCGAGACTGATGTCGATCGGACCCGACGCCGTCAGCTGCGTGGTGATCGGTGCCTTGTCGTCATCGCCACCGCCACACGCCGAAACCAAGACAGAAATAGCGACCAGCAACGCGGCAATTCGCATCCCGCAAGGATACGCAGCACTGGGCGGCTCCTGACCCGAACGCGACAGTAGGGCCGGAGGTCCCCGGCCCTACTGCGTAGTTCTGTGTGGATCAGTCCACATTCATCGGATCAGCCGATCAGTTGCCGCCCTCGTTGAGGGTGACCTCGATCGGTGCGTACGACGAACCGGTCGTGTCGGCGCCGTCCGTCATGATGTGG
Organism: uncultured Ilumatobacter sp.; assembly: GCA_937919625.1. GTDB lineage: Bacteria > Actinomycetota > Acidimicrobiia > Acidimicrobiales > Ilumatobacteraceae > Ilumatobacter. Next base: position 129,479 of record CALFRK010000046.1, on the reverse strand, counting down.
GTCCACGCCTCCTCGACGATCTCGTTGGTGTAGGCACCGTCGGAGGGTGCAGCTGTCAACACCGTGCCTCCCTCGAGGTTCGGGCTGTTCAGGCTGATGTCGACGGTGTTGTCCCATGCCGCCGAATCGATGAAGCCGATGCCGTTGGCGGACGGCCAGACAAGCTTGTTGACCTCGTTCATCTGCCACAGCTGGTGGCTGGCACCAAGAGTGGGACCAGCGCCCAACACGATCTGCTGGCATGCCTCGACGTTGTCGCGGCAGTAGATCCAGCCCTCCATCGAGGCAGCCACAAATGACACCGCCAGATCGCGATACTCGGCGTCGCCGGCGAGCTTGCCGGCGTCTGCCCAGATTGCGTCTTGCAACATGCCGACGCCTTCGTCGGTGTAATTGACGACGTTGAAATCAGAGGGCTGGTAGAGCTCGCCGGTGGCGGGGTTTACGGTTTCCAACACCTGGGCGTACTCGTTGTAGGTCATCGCCTCGGCGGCGTCGATTTCACCCTCGAGCAAGGCCACCATATCGAAGTTCTGGCCAACCAACTCGACGTCGGCGGCCGGGTCGAGACCCACTGAGCCGAGCGCTGCAAACACCTCGTACTCGTTGCCGAAGCCCCAGTTGCCGATCTTCTTGCCGGCAAAGTCGGCAGGCGACGTGATGCCCTTGTCGACGAACGACACCTGCAACGTGCCGGAACGCTGGAAGATCTGGGCGATGTTCACGATGTCGGCGCCCGCCTCGCGGCTCGCCAGCGCTTTGCCGACCCACGAGATCGCGAAGTCGGCATCGCCATTGGCGAGCTGGGTCTGCGGCACGATGTCGAGGCCACCCTCGAGAATCGTCACGTCGAGGCAATGAGCCTTATAGAAGCCCTGATCTTGGGCGGCGTAGTAACCGGCAAACTGGGCCTGCGTGAACCACTGCAGCTGAAGGCTCATCTCGCGCGGCGTGTCACATTCGACCACCATGTCGTCGGTCGTTCCGTCGGCAGGCATTTCGCTGTCGGCGGCTGGCTCGTCGGCTGGTGCTTCAGCTGGCTCGTCTGCTGGCGCGTCTGCTGGCGCGTCTGCCGGCTCGTCTGCCGGCGCGTCTGCCGGCTCGGCGGCATCGTCGTCGCCACCGCAGGCTGCGGCGACAAGCGACAAGGCGGCGAGTGCGCCGATCACCTTTGTGATCTTGCGGGTTCTCATGTGGTTTCTCCCCCTGGGGCAGCGCCCCTACGTTGTTTGATGATGCTCTCCAAAACTACGGAGATGAGATAGAACGTGAGCCCCAACAGGCACGCCCCGATGACATATGCCCAGGCCACGGCGTTCTTCGAGTTGGCGAAGTTGGATGGGATGAAATAGCCGAGACCGTTCTGACGGCCACCAAAGTACTCGCTGACAAAGGCCGTGATGACGGCAGTCGGGGCTGCAATCTTGAGGGCGGTGAAAAGATACGGAAGTGCGTTCGGGATGCGGGTCTTGGTCAGCACCGCCAACGGTGAAGCAGCATACGACCTCATCAGCTCGAGATGCGTGGCATGTACCTGACGCAACCCCTTGGCGACATTGACGAGCACGATAAAGAACACGATCAGCATCACCATCAGGCGCCGCGGGATCTCGCTGGTGCTGGCGAACATGTTCTGAAATACGGCCACGAGCACGATGATCGGCACCGCATTGAGAGCGATCGCCAATGGCGACACGAGCTCGTTGAGGATATTGAAACGCATCAAGAGGAAGCTGACGGAGATGCCGAGCAGGGTGCCCGCCAGCAGACCGACCAGGGCGTTCGCGCCAGAGGCGAACGCAGCGCTGCGGACCAGGTCGAAATTGTCGACGAAGGCGTTCCAGATCGCGCTGGGGGCCGGCAGGAAGTAGGGTTTCAGGTCGAAACCCTGCACGATCGCCTCCCAGGTGAGCACGAACAGAACACCGAAGACGGCCGGTGGCACGGCCACGTCGATGGCGCGTCGCGGATTCACCGGTCGTCCACCCCGCCCCTGATCTCGGCGTGCTCGATGCCGCGCAATGCCTCGCGGATCGCGGTGATCGAGTCGTAGAAGGCGTCTGCTTCGCGGGTGCCCTCGTCGCGGTCCGAGCCGAGGTCGACGTCAACGATCTCGGTAATCTGGCCAGGCCGCGGCGACATCACGACGACACGATCTGACAGATACGCCGCTTCGGGGATCGAGTGAGTGACGAATACGACAGTGGTGTTGCTGGCGGCACAGATCTGCAGCAACTCTGCCTGCATGTGTTCGCGAGTCATCTCGTCGAGGGCCCCGAACGGCTCGTCCATCAGCAATAACGGCGGATGAGAAGCCAACGCACGGGCGATCGCAACACGTTGCTGCATACCTCCAGAGAGTTGCCACGGCATGTGTCCGGCGAACTCCGGAAGCTTGACAAGCGCCAGCATTTCGTGTGCACGCGCCCGGCGCTTGGCCTTGTCCCAGCCCTTCAGTTCGAGCGGCAGTTCGATATTTTTCACAACCGAACGCCAGTCGAACAGCCCGGCCTGCTGGAACGCCATTCCGTAGTCCTGATCGAGGCGCGCTTGAGCGGCCGACTTGCCATTCACCAACACGTCGCCGGCGGTCGGCCCGATCAGGCTGGCGATCAGGCGCAGCAGCGTCGACTTGCCACAGCCAGACGGCCCGATCAGCGAGACAAACTCACCTGGGGCGATCGTGAGATCGACGTCGAGTAGGGCATCGACCTGATTCGGTTTGTCCGGGTTGAACACCTTGGTGACCTTGTTGATGACGACGGCGTTCATGGATGCTCCGAGAATCTTGTTGGGGGTCATGCCGATACCTCCTGGGGGCGGTTGCGCATCAGCAGCACATCGATCAGCACAACCAACCCAAACAACAGCAGACCCAGCGCGGCAGCACCGAGCACGGCTGCATAGACCTTGGTTGGGTCACCGGTCGAGGCCTGCTGGTACGACAGCACGGCGCGTCCGATGCCACCCCGGATACCGGTTGAGATCTCTGCCACGACGACGCCGACAACGGACAACGTCGCCGCCAGCTTGAGGGACGGGACGATGTGCGGAACGGCGGCCGGGAAACGAAGCTTGAACAAGGTCTTGGTCCACGATGCGGCATAGCTGTCCATCAACTCCAACGCCGCCGCCGGAGCCGACTTCAAGCCACGCAGGGTGCCGACCGCGACCGGGAAGAACGCCAGGAACGCCGCCAGCACACACACAGACGCCCACCGCGGCCACTCCCACCCGAAGATGCTGATACGGCCGCTCCAGCTGACGACCTGGGGCGCCAGCGCGATCAAGGGCACGGTCTGAGACATGATGATCCAGGGCAGCAGACCGCGCTCGGCAAACTTGAAGCGGGCCATCAATACAGCCAGGCCGATGCCGACCGCGACACCGAGCACCAAGCCCACCAGCGAGAGCCGAAACGTGTACCACGCGTACCCGCCGACCGTGACCCAGATCGGGTCGCCGCCACCTCGGTTCTCTGGCTCACCGAGCCGCTGCACCATGTCCCATATGTGCGGCATCGCGCGGTCAGACGTTTTCGGGATCATCCTCGTACCAAACAATGAGCCGCCCCCCTCCGGACCGACCAGCTTGTACAGCTCCCAGGCGCCGGCAACCAGCAACAACGCCAAACAGAACAAGATGGTGCGTCGGGCAGCGCGACGGATCACGACAGGACCCCAGATGACGCGGTCGGTCGGCTCACGACTTGGCGAGAACGTGTTCGTTGAGGTTGGGGATGATGTGCTCGCCGTACTGCAGCAAGGTGTGGTCCTTGCCGTCGTGCTGGAGGTAGATCGCGAACTGATCGACGCCCAGATCGCGCAGCTCATTGAGGCGCTGCATGTGAGCCTCGACGGGGCCAAGGATGCAGAACCGGTCGACGATCTCGTCGGGAACGAAAGCGGCGTGTGTGTTGCCGGTTTGGCCGTGCTGGTTGTAGTCGTAGCCCTCGCGGTTTTTGATGTAGTCGGTCAGCGCCTGGGGAACAGGGGCATCCTCGCCGTAGCGCGACACGATGTCGGCCACATGGTTGCCGACCATCCCGCCGAACCAACGGCACTGATCGCGCATGTAGGGCACGTCGTCGCCGACATAGGCCGGAGCGGCGACCACGATCGTCAGGTCGTCGGGGTTGCGCCCGGCTTGCTCGGCTGCGGCGCGCACGCTGGCGATCGTCCACTCGGCAATCTGCGGATCAGCGAGTTGCAGCACAAAGCCGTCGCATGTCTCGCCGATCAACTTGAGTGCCTTCGGGCCATAGCCGGCGCCGAGCACCTGAAGCCGTGACTTAGCCGCCCACGGCAATGTGATCGTCGAGCCGTTGTAGTCGACGCTGCGCCCATTGGCCAGTTCACGGATGACGTTGATCGACTCGCCCATCGTGGCAAGCGTGGTCGGCTTGCCATTGGTGACCCGCACCGCCGAGTCACCGCGACCCATCGAACAGATCGTGCGATTGCCATACATCTCGTTGAGCGTGGCGTATGTGCTGGCGGTGACGGTCCAGTCGCGAGTTGCCGGATTGGTGACCATCGGGCCGACGATCACGTTTCGGGTCTCGGCCAGGATCTGGCTGTAGATGACGTATGGCTCCTCCCACAAGATGTGCGAGTCGAAGGTCCAGACGTGCGAAAAGCCCAAAGATTCGGCACGTTTGGCGAGCTCGATCACGCGCAGCGCGGGCGGTGTGGTCTGCAGAACGATGCCGATATCCATGTGAGTCACTTCTCCTTGAGGTTGATCATCGCGTTTCGGGGAAGCCCAGGTCGATCGTCGACTTGGCGGGGTCTGGCCAGCGGCTGGTGACGACCTTGCCGCGGGTGTAGAAGTTGATGCCTTCGGGGCCGTACATGTGGGTGTCGCCGAACAGGCTCGCCTTCCAGCCACCGAAGCTGTAGTAGCTGACCGGCACCGGAATCGGCACATTGATGCCAACCATCCCAACCTCGATGTCGAACTGGAACTGGCGTGCGGCGCCACCGTCACGCGTGAAGATCGCCGTGCCGTTGGCAAACGGGTTGGCGTTGATGGTGGCGACACCGTCCTCATAGCCGCGGACGCGCATGATCGACAACACCGGACCGAAGATCTCGTTGTCGTAACAGGCCATGCCGGGCTGCACGTTGTCGAGCAGGGTCGGGTTGATGAAGTAGCCGTCGGTTGGTTGCTCAGGCCGCCCATCGATGACGATCGTGGCGCCCTCGGCTGGAGCACCGTCGATGAAGGCAGCAACCTTGTCGCGGTGCTCGGCGGTGATCAACGGGCCCATCTCGCTGTCGGGAGCGTTGCCGGCCCCGACCTTGACCGCTGGAATTCGTTCGGCGATCTTGGCGACCAGCTCGTCGGCGATCGCATCGGAGGCGAGCACGACACTGATCGCCATGCAGCGCTCGCCGGCTGAGCCGTAGGCGGCACCGATCGACGCGTCGGCGGCCATATCGAGATCGGCATCGGCCAACACGAGCATGTGGTTCTTGGCACCACCGAGCGCCTGGACCCGCTTACCGTTGGCGGTGCCGGTCTCGTAGATGTACTTGGCGATCGGGGTCGAACCCACGAAGCTGACGGCCCTTACATCGGGGTGCTCGAGCAGGCGGTCAACGGCCACCTTGTCGCCTTGCAGCACATTGAAGCAGCCGGCCGGCAAACCAGCCTGTGCCAGCAACTCGGCGAGAAACATCACAACCGACGGATCTTTCTCACTGGGTTTGAGCACGAATGTATTACCGCACGCCAGGGCGTTGGCGAACATCCACATTGGCACCATCGCTGGAAAGTTGAAGGGCGTGATGCCGGCAACGACACCGAGCGGCTGACGAATCGAATAGACATCGACGCCCGTGGCTGCCTGCTCGCTGAAACCACCCTTGAGTAGGTGCGGTACACCGCACGCGAATTCGATGTTTTCCAGGCCGCGGGCGACCTCGCCCATCGCGTCCGACAGCACCTTGCCGTGCTCTGCCGTGAGCAGTGTCGCGATCTCCTTACGGTTGGCGTCTACGAGCTCGCGCATGCGGAACAGGATCTCTGCCCGCTTCGACAGGCTGGTCGCCCGCCACCCCGGCGCCGCAGCAGCAGCGGCCGCGACGGCGGCATCGACCTCAGCAACCGAGGCGAGCGCCACGGTTCCACTCTGCTCGCCAAGCGCCGGGTTGAACACGGGCGCCGTGCGCCCCGAGGTCGACTCGACAACCTTCCCATCGATCCAATGCTGAATATTGTTCATGTGACTTGTCCTCAAGGTTCGGAGTTCGGTTAGTGGAGGTAGCGGCTGAGGCCGCGCTTGACGTACTTGCCGTGGCCGACCTTGCCGGTAAATGTGTCGTTTTCCATCACGACCATGCCGCGGCTGATCACGGTGTCGACTTTGCCGTCGATCTCGAATCCCTCCCAGGCGGAGTGATCCATGTTCATGTGGTGCTTGTCGTTGATACCGATCTTGGTGCGCGTGTTGGGGTCCCAGACGACGATGTCGGCGTCGAAGCCCGGGGCGATCTCGCCCTTTCGATCGAGGCCGAACATCCGCGCAGGTGTGGTGCAGCACGTTTCGACCCAACGCTCGAGCGTGATCTCACCGGTGACGACACCTTGATACAGAAGCTCCATCCGGTGCTCGACGCTGCCGATCCCGTTCGGGATCTTCGAGAAGTTGCCGAGCCCGAGTTCTTTTTGGTCCTTGAAGCAGAACGGGCAGTGATCGGTTGAAACGATCGCCAGCTCGTTCATCCGCAGGCCCTTCCAGAGGTCGGTCTGGTGATGTTCGTGTTTGGTGCGTAACGGTGTCGAGCAGACCCACTTGGCGCCTTCGAAACCGGGCTGGGAAAGATGGTCCTCAAGGCTTAGGTAAAGGTACTGCGGGCAGGTCTCGGCGAACACGTTGTAGCCGGCGTGCTGGGCTGCGGCGACCTCTTCGAGCGCACCAGACGCCGACATGTGCACGATATATAGCGGCACATTTCCGGCCACCTTGGCAAGCTGGATCGCACGGTGGGTGGCCTCGCTCTCCAGCTCAGCAGGCCGTGTGAGCGAGTGGAACTTGGGGTCGGTGTCGCCACGTGCGATCGACTGGGCGACCAACACGTCGATGGCGATGCCGTTCTCGGCGTGCATCATGATCATCGCCCCAGATTCGGAGGCGTTTTGCATCGCCCGCAGGATCTGGCCGTCGTCGCTGTACAACACGCCGGGGTAGGCCATGAACAGCTTGAAGCTGGTGATGCCCTCGTTGTCGACGAGATAGGTCATCGCCTTCAGCGACTCTTCGTCGACACCACCGATGATCTGGTGGAAGCCGTAGTCGATGGCACAGTTGCCGGCCGCCTTCTCGTGCCACTCGGCGAGCCGGTCGTGCACGCTGGTGTTGGTGTTCTGCACGGCGAAGTCGATGATCGTGGTGACGCCACCCCAGGCGGCGGCGACCGTGCCGGTCTCGAACGTGTCGCTCGCCTCGGTGCCACCGAACGGCAGCTCCATATGGGTATGCACGTCGATCCCGCCGGGGATCACGTACTTAGCTTTGGCGTCGATCGTACGGTCAGCAGCAATCCCCAGAGCGGCAGCCTGGCCGGGGGCGAGGATGGCGACGACGGATTCGCCGTCGATCAACACGTCACCGGCAGCACGCCCGGTGGCGGAGACGATCGTGCCATTGGTGATCAGAGTTCGGGTCATTTCAATTCCCTTCTTCGTCGGCCCTTCGGGTCTCCTCGATCGGGTCCAGCTCGTCGCTGGTGTTTCCCTCGCTGGTTCCGGGGCACGTCGTCGGTGTTGTCGAGTTGCGTCCTTCGTGGAGTGGTCGGTTAGCGAGCGGAGATTTCGTCGTAGGCGTCGGGGCGACGGTCGCGGTAAAACTGCCAGCCGTCGCGGACCTCGCGGATCAAGCCGAGGTCTAGATCACGCACGATCAGTTCGGGGTTGTTGGGGTCGCCCTTGTCGCCGACGTATTGGCCGCGCGGGTTGACGAAATAGCTTTGCCCGTAGAAGTCGTTTTCGCCGAGCGGCTCGATGCCGACCCGGTTGATCGCACCGACGTAGTACATGTTGGCGCACGCAGCGGCTGGCTGCTCGATGCTCCACAGATACTCGGAGAGGCCACGGTGGGTTGCGGACGGGTTGAACACGATCTCTGCGCCGTTGAGGCCGAGGCAGCGCCAACCCTCGGGGAAGTGGCGGTCGTAGCAGATGTACACGCCGACCTTGCCGACCGCGGTGTCGAAAACGGGGTAGCCATCCGTGCCGGGGGTGAAATAGAACTTCTCCCAGAACCCCTTGACCTGCGGGATGTGCTGCTTGCGGTACTTGCCTAGGTAGGTGCCGTCGGCATCGATCACGGCGGCGGTGTTGTAGTACAAGCCGGCCTGCATGATCTCGTACATCGGAAGCACCATCACCATGCCGAGTTCTTTGGCGACCGACTGGAACCGCTTGGTGGTCGGCCCGTTGGGGATCTCCTCGGTGTAGGAGTAGTACTCAGCATCTTGCACCTGGCAGAAGTACGGACCGTAGAACAGCTCCTGGAAACACATCACCTGGGCACCTTGAGCGGCGGCCGCACGAGCCTGCTCTTCGTGCTTGTCGATCATCGACTCCTTGTCGCCGGTCCAGTCGGTCTGCAACAGGGCTGCTCGAACTATGTTCGCCATCGGTACACCTCGGGTTCGCGTCGGGTTCTTGGTTGTGAGCAGCCGCAGCAGCCCAGATCAGTCATCCTAGTAATATCGCGTCGCGCGAGATTTAAGCTGACCGCATGACGACCGCCGACAACCCGACCGAACACCTCGCCGATCAGTACGTAGCATCGGCCTACGCCAATGATCGTGCCCACGTGTTTCATTCGTGGTCGGCGCAGGGCGCACTCAAGCCGGTTGTGATCACAGGAGGATCCGGTTCGCGGATCTGGGACGATCGGGGCACCACCTACCTCGACTTTTCGAGCCAGCTCGTCAACGTCAATCTTGGTCATCAGCATCCGAAGATGATCGAGGCGATCAAGGCACAGGCAGATCGGCTGTGCACGATTGCCCCGACCGCCGCCAACGACATGCGCAGCGAGGCCGCCCGCCTGATCGCCGAGCGGGCGCCAGGCGATCTGAACATGGTGTTTTTCACCAACGGTGGTGCCGAGGCGATCGAGAACGCGATCCGTCTCGCCAAGGGCCATACCGGCCGCATGAAGGTGCTGTCCGCATACCGCAGCTACCACGGCAGCACGACCGGAGCGATCAGCCTTACCGGCGAGGCGCGCCGGTTCGATAACGAGCCCGGGATGCCAGGAGCGATCAAGTTCTTCGGGCCCTACCTATATCGCTCGGTGTTCCACGCCACCACCGAGCAGGAGGAGTGCGAACGTGCCCTTCAGCATCTGCGCGATGTGGTGATCGGCGAGGGCGCCGACCGGGTGGCGGCGATCGTGCTCGAGACCGTCGTTGGCACCAATGGAATCTTGATGCCGCCGGACGGCTACCTGGCCGGTGTGCGATCGCTGTGCGACGAGTTTGGGATCATGATGATCGCCGACGAGGTGATGGCCGGGTTCGGTCGGTGCGGCGAGTGGTTTGCTGTAAATTATTGGGGTGTCACGCCAGACCTGATCACGTTCGCCAAGGGTGTCAACTCGGGCTATGTGCCACTTGGTGGCGTCGTCATCTCACAGAAAATCGCCGACACCTTCCGTGACCGCGTGTTCCAGGGTGGCCTGACCTACTCGGGTCACCCACTGGCGTGCGCAACGGCGGTGGCGTCGATCAACATCTTCGAAACCGATGGCATCATCGAACATGCCCGCATGCTCGGCACCGACGTGATCGGCCCGGAATTGCGTTCGTTCGCCGACCGCCACGCAAGCGTTGGCGAGGTGCGCGGGCTTGGTGTGTTCTGGGCGATCGAACTGGTCAGCAATCAGCAGACGCGCACGCCCGCCGACGCGGCCACGATGCAGACCGTTACATCCGCCTGCAAGTCGCGCGGCCTGTGGCCATTCATCGCCGCCAACCGGATCCACGTCGTGCCCCCATGCAACACCAGCGTCGATGACACCCGGGCAGGCCTGGCGATCATCGACGAGGTGCTATCGCTCAACGACTGAGGCCCCAAGCAGTCGGATCCGGTGACCGTGGTTTAGTCGGCGCGGGCGACGCCGGACATCATGAGACCGACCTCGGTGACCGTGGCGGCGGAGCGGGCGACCTGGCCCATGATCTTGCCCTCGAGCAGCACGATGATGCGATCTGAAAGTTGCATCACCTCATCGAGATCCTCGGAGATGAGGAGGATCGCTGCCCCGTTGGCGCGTTGCTCGAGAAGTCGCTCGTGGATGTACTCGGCGGCCCCGATGTCGACGCCGCGGGTGGGCTGTGCAATTACCAGCACGGTGGCATCTGCGCTGAACTCGCGGGCGATGACGACCTTTTGAATATTTCCGCCTGAGAGGTGTTTGGTCGGGGTGTCGAGCGTCGGCGTCTTCACGTTGTAGCCGTCGACCAGGCCGTGGCAGCGGTCTGTGATCGCCTTGCGGTTCAGCAAACCGCGGCGTGTGTAGGGCGGGTGGAGGTAGTCGACGAGCATCAGGTTCTCGGCAACGGTGAAGTCTCCCACGGTGCCGTGTCGCATCCGTTCCTCCGGTACGTAGGCGAGCCCCATGCCGCGCACTGCCTTCGGTGATGGTTCGGCGACCTGCGAACCGGCGATCTGAACTGTGCCGGAGGAGATCGGCCGGAGCCCGAAAATCGCCTCGGCAAGTTCTCGTTGCCCATTTCCGGACACGCCGGCCACCCCTACGATCTCGCCGGAACGAACCTCTAGCGACACACCGTCGACGGCTTGTGTGCCACGATCACCCATCACCACCAGGCTGTCGACGAGGAGCTGGGCGTCACCGGGATCTTGCGGCGCTACCGAGCGCGACAGCACGACCGGACGGCCGACCATCATCTCGGCAAGTGACTCGCGCGTCGCTTCGCTCGGCCGGGTGTGGCCCGACACGCACCCATCGCGCAGCACGGTGATTTCGTCGGACAGAGCCATCACCTCATGCAGCTTGTGCGAGATGAAGATCAGGCCTTTCCCATCGGCCGTGAGTTGACGCAATGTGATGAACAGCTCGTCGACTTCCGACGGGGTGAGCACCGCCGTCGGCTCATCGAGAACGAGCAGGCGAGCATCGCGATACAGAGCCTTGAGGATCTCCGCCCGCTGACGCTCGCCGACAGCCAGTTGCCAGATCTGGGCATCGGGATCGACACGGAGCCCGTATTGCTCGGACACCTCGAGTAGCCGTTTACGGACCGGACGCATGTCGGCCAGCCCGCGACGCCCGCCGAGCCCGAGTGCCACGTTCTCGGCGACGGTAAGGGTGGGTACCAGCATGAAGTGCTGGTGGATCATGCCGATGCCGCGGGCGATGGCATCGTTTGGTGAGTGGATCTCGACTTGCTCGCCGTCGAGCAAGATCGAACCCTGATCGGGCTGGTAGAGCCCGTAGAGAACCTTCATGAGGGTGCTCTTGCCGGCACCGTTCTCGCCGAGAAGTGTGTGCACCTGACCCGGCAGGACCGTTAGATCCACACCATCGTTGGCGAGGACGCCTGGGAAGCGCTTGGTAATCCCGCGCATCTCCAGCATCGGGACCACCGGGTCAGGGTGCGTCACGTCAATCGCTTCCGATCACTCGACGCCGGTAGTGATGGCCCCGGAGGCGAGGTCGGCGACGGTCTGCTCGGCCGCGGCCTGGATCCCTGGATCGAGGCCATAGCCGGCGTTGAACTCCACCACGAGGCCCCCATTCTCGAGGGTGAGGGTGTATGTCGTTCCGCCAAGGGTGCCGCTTTCGATTTCGGCGATCATCTCGTTCAGCACGACCTCCCAGTGATACACCTGCGACGCCACGACGATCGAGGCGCCGAGCGCGTCTTGATTCGACTGGGTACCGAACCATGGGATGTCCTCCTCGAGCGCTACGCCCGTGGCTCCGACCACCATCTGTGCCGTGCCGGTCAACACGTCGGCGCCGTTGCTGACGTGGGCCTTGGCAGCCTCGTTGGCGAGGTTCACGTCACTGAACGACTCGATGTAGTTGACATTGACCTTGGCGCCCGGATTTTGGGCCATGACTCCGGCCACGAAGCCGTCTACATACAACTTGGCGTCGCCGACCGCGATCGGGCCGACCACGCCGAGGATGTTCGACTCGGACAGTTGGGCTGCGATCGTGCCGTTGACATAGCCACCCTGGTTGATGCTCGACCGGACGCGCACGTTGGCGTCGATAATGGCTCTCAAGACGCCGGATGATCTGTCGGCACTGATGTCGATCTCGCCGGCGCTGGCCGAGCTCAACTTTGAGCGCTTCCAAGACTGGGACTTGCCGTTTACACGCGCCAACGCCCGCCCTGCCGTGCTGGCGTTCAACGGCGATACCTATATCGGGCTCGACGCGGCGGCGACCTTCTCCGAGCGCGACTACACCCACGCCCAGAAGGTGCTGCGGATACTGTCGGGGCTGCACGGTGTGCTTCGTCCGCTCGACCTGATCCAGCCGTATCGGCTCGAGATGGGCTCGAAGGTCGAGCATCCCGGGGGCGACGACCTCTACAGCTTCTGGGGCGATCGGGTGACCGACGCCCTCAACGCCGACCTCGTCACGAGCCCCGGGTCACCGGTACTGGTCAATCTGGCCTCGAACGAATACTTCGCCGCCGTGCAGCCCGATCGTGTCGATGCCCGAATTGTTACCCCCAAGTTTCTCGACGCCAAGGGCGACGGCGACTACAAAATGATCAGCTTCTTCGCCAAGCGTGCACGCGGGGCAATGGCAGGCTGGATCATTCGCGAACGGATCAAGTCGGCCAAGGCGCTGGTCGAATACGACGGTGCCGGTTACCGCTACGACCAGGTTCGGTCGTCGGCCGACGAACCGATCTTCCTGCGCCGCACCGACGCCTGAGATCTAGGAAGCGGCGACGCCGACGCCGATCGAGTTGGTGATCGCCACGCGAGGGTCGCGGTTGGGGTCGCCGATCGAGCCGAGTGAGTCGCGAAAGGAGTTGAGCGCCACGTTGCGGTCTTCCTCGGTGATCTCTGCGTCCATGATCCGCACGACCGAGGGTGTGAGGTCACCGAATTCGGTGACGATCTCATGGGCGAGCTGCTCGTTCGGCGCCAGGTCCTCGACAGGGATCGTTCCGTTGTGCCAACGGGAGACGGGAAGCTTCTTCTTGGCCATGATGACTCTTTCTAACTGATTCGGATCGGGGCGACACGCTGGCGTGCAACGCCTGCCGCGGCTGGACGGGGGACGGTCGGACACATCGACCCCGTGATGGGGTCGGGCTCAGGTCAAGACGTCGGGCCTGTACCGGGCGACTGCGATTTTCGGCCGTCCTGCCCAAACGAGGCGACTCGCCCAAGATCAACCAGCTTACCAGATACGCCTGCGAGCCGTCTCGGCGAAGGCCTGCCAACCTTTCGACGGTAGCGCTACACCAATAATCCAAGTCAGCGCCGGGCAACGGAGATCAGCCAGCAAGCGGGCGTTTTGACTCCGACTTCTCCTTCTTGGCCTGCCGCTTTTCCTTGAGGGACTTGCCTTGCTTCTTGCCGGCGCGTTGTTGCGGGGACTTACTGGACATTGGGACTCCTCTGATTGCGGCGGAGCGCTCGAAGTTCGAGCGTCGCCGGGCTAGCGATAAGAATCAATCGGCGTTTAAGCGACTGGTGAATTCGACCTGGTTTGGTCATGCCGCCACCACCCAGACTGCGGCAAAGTGCAATGCTGCGGCTGCCACCGTGAAGGCGTGCCAGACCTCGTGATACGAAAACGTGCTCGGCCGCAACTTTGGCCATTGGCGACTGAAGCCAAGCGCACCGATGGTGTACATCAGGCCACCACCCATCAGAAGCCCGACCGGCAGCGGCCCGCCGTGGATCCATAGGGCAGGGACCAGGACAGTTCCGGCCCACCCGATCGCGATGTACAGGATCACCCCGATCCGATCGGAGCGGGGAATGTTCACGATCTGCACGACGGCACCACCGACTGCTGCCGTCCAGATCAGGATCATCATCGTGATCACCAACTTGGTACCGAGACTGACCATTGCCAGGGCGGTGAACGTGCCACCGATGGTGGCAAAGATCGTTGCGTGATCCGCACGTCGCCAAATCCGACGGGCGCGCAGTGTATGCACCCAGCGGTGGTAGGTGGTCGAGACAGCCAGCATCGAGCACAGCCCGACGGCGTAAACGATTACACCCGCCCTGGCTCGGGCCCCATCGGCGCGGATGGCGAGCAGCACCACCAAAGGGATTGCCGACCAGAGTGCGATCAGGTGCAGCCGGCCGCGCCATGAAGGGCGCGCCGGTGAGCCGAGCCTGACATCCATCGCGCGAGCCGCGGTGATCGCCTGTGGTCCGTCGCCAAGAGCGCCAGGCCCACGTTCGTCGCAGTCAGGGGGTTGAACTGAACTCATGTGTTTCCTCTGTGATTTCGATCTACCAGGGCGACCGTTCGGGCCTCTCGACGTTCGACCATCTGCAACCTTTGCTCGGTCGCATCGAACCGCTCAGCGGCGGGTTGCTGATGGGTAGCCGTCGGGCGGACGGTCATAACGACTCTCCTCAAACCGAATCTGGCTCGGGACGAGGCGTCGAGCCTGTACGGGGCGACAGCGCTACCGGCCGTCCTGCCCAAACGAGGCGACTCGCCCAAGAGTCCCAGTGTACCAGTGGGGATCGTGACGGTCCGCTCGCGTTGGCGCTCACCGAGCAAGTCCTGGCTGCTGAGCGGCGGTGCGTCAGCAGAAGTCATGCTCAAGCGTGGGCGAGGACCGAACCACGTGAACCAGCCAGGGCGGCCGAACCGAGCGTTAGAACGGCGCGCTCCGAGTTAGTCTGGGGGGTCAGGCGAGGTCGATAGTGACCGGAACCTGTCGCTCCAGGGTGTGACCCACCGGCGAGGAGGCGGTCACCTTGGCGTGCAGTTCGGCGAGCACCTCTGGGCTGGCGTCGCTGTCGATGTGCACGCTGGCTCTGATCGTCTCGAAGCCGGCGTTGCCGTCGCTCAGGCCAAGGAACGAGTGCAGGTCGAGATCACCGTCGAGGTCGATGCGAAGATTGCGTAACTCGATGCCACGAGCGCTGGCGTTGGCGGCGTAACCAACCGCCAAGCAGTTGCCGAGCGCGGCGAGCAACTGCTCGACCGGGTTGGGGGCAGCATCGCTTCCGCCCAGCCCGCGCGGCTCGTCGGACTGGATCGGTGCGAACTCTCGAACCGTTGCCTCGGAGCGGAAGCCGCCGGCCCAGCGCACCGAGGCGCTCCAGTTCGTGGCTCCTTTGGCGGCGTCGTCGACAATCGCCGAGGCGAGGGCACCAACCGCTTCGAGGTTCACGTCGTTGAGCGAGGTGGTAGCGGTGTTTGTCATTGGGTGGTTCCTGTCTGGGAAGGCTTTCGGAGCTGCCGTCGGCCTATACATGACCGAAGTGGTCAACATTTCACCACGGCCGATCCGTAAATGCAACCAAGAAGGTCGGGTTTTACGATTTTGGTGGCGGCGGTCGCCAGCGGCGAGGCCGGCGATCACTTCGACAAACTTGCTCGTCGGCTCGCTGTCCCAACCCTCCTCGACCTGCACGGGTCCGATCAGACCGCAGCGGTACGGCGCCCATGGTCCAAGCGATCAGGGCCGGCGGGCCGGCGCAACAATCACCAGAGGATCCACGTGTCAGCCACGCCTGAAGTCGATCGTGCCTTCGGCTGTTCCTCCGTCGTCGAACACAACGACGTATGTGCCTTCGAAGACGCCATTGCCGGTCTGGTTCACCGTCGACTCGAACCGGGCTATACCGGGGGCCGGTACCGCGTCGGCCAACATCGTGATCGTTCCGGTGGCATCATCGACCTCGATGGTCGCTGACCCAAACACCGCCGTCTCGATCGCGCCCGACCCGGCGATCGCCGCCAACGGAAAGCGATAGCTCTCCGGCTCGGGATCGGACTGTCCAAACACGAACCCGCCCAGGTCGACATCGACCACGACGTCGTCGCCATCCACGGCGATATTCATCACCATCGGACCGGTACTACCAAACGTGGTGTTGGTCCAGCTGCCCGTGTATGGGCCGGCCAAGGCCTCGGCCTGGGTCCGTGCCTCGCCGAGCGGATCAACGGTCGTCGTGGTCGCCGCTTCGGTGGTTGTCGGGGCCGCGGTCGCTGGCGGGGCGGCGGTCGTCTCGGGTGGTTGCGTCGCGGCAGGCAAAGCCGGCGGATCGGTCGCAGCGGGCGCCTCAACCGGCTCCGAAACAGGCGCGGGGGCGTCGGTTTCGGAGTCGGAGCTATCGTCCGAACCCGAGCCACAACCGGCAGCGACGGTCGCCGCCGTCACCAGCAGTGCTCCGAACCAGCGGCGCCTGCGACGAGCCTGATGAGTGCGAAGGGATTGCGTCGAATGTGGGTGGTGCTGAGCTGTTGTGTTCACACCTTGACAGTAAGAAACCTGCGCTCAGCGGTCATGAGTATTCGATACTCACTTCGTGAACCGAACCGTTAACACCGAGTCGTCGGATTCAGTCCGACGGCTCGATGCCGAGTGCCGCAGCAGCAGCAGCCCGGCTCGATACGCCGAGTTTGCCGTAGGCGCGCTGGATCAGGTTGTTGACCGTGCGCAGCGAGACGAACAACTGGGCGGCGATGTCCTTGGAGGCGACTCCCCTGGCCGCCATTGCGACCACCTCACGTTCTCGTTCGGTGAGTGGGACAGCGTCGCGCTCGGCAATCAGGCCCGGCGTGTCGACCGGTTCGCATCGAGCGCGGGCCTCAAACGCGCGACGGGTTGCGGCATTCGATCGGCGCCGCTCGCCAGCGGCGGCAGCCAGTCGAGACGCCGCCGTCCATGCCTCGGCAGCCCATAGAGATGCACCGAGCACGTCGAACCGTTGCGCGGCATCGGCGACGACACGATCGGCGTCGGCGACGAGCCCATCGACGAACGCCCGCCGGGCAAGGTCGAGGTCAGTGTCACCGATGTCGAGCCGCCCATCGAGTCGGCGGGCCCCACCGAGCCTGGCGGCGTCGAACCACAGTCGCCGCGCGGCGGCCAACGCCCCGGTCTGCGCCGCCCGATCACCGGCGGCGATCAACTCACTGATAGAGCCGCGATGGTCTCCCCGAAGCCACTGTTGCCAGCCCTTCGCGCCATCCACCAGAAAGCCGAATGCTTGCTCGTCGCGATCAGCAATATCTTCGCAGGCGACCAAGAGCCGGTCGACTTCGGCGGTGTCCGGGGTCTGTGCGCGAACGTGGGCAGCGCCGCCGACGAACCAACGCATCAGACCGGGCTGATTGAGACGGGCCTGAAGCACTTCGCCTTGGAGGAACAGTGATGCCGCCGTCGCGAGCCGACCCGCATCACTGTGGGTCCTGGCCAGGATAAGTAGCCACCACGCCCTGATGAAGTCGGGATGGTGGTCGATCGATGCCTCATGGCCGGCGGTTGCCACCGCCAACGCAGCGTCGATCCGCCCCGATTCGAGCAGGCCCAGCGCCTGCGGGATCGTGGGGAAGTCGCGGAACCGACTGGGGGCGATGCTGGGCTGTTGGCCCTCGCCGGCCAACAGGTCGAGCACCTTGGCAGCGCGATCTGGTCTTCCGCCGAGCGCATCGATCCATGCCGAAGTCACGATCACCGATCGGCGATCATCGTGATCGAGCTGAAGTGCATCCATAGCATCGTCGATACGAGCCATGTTGACCAGGATCCAGGCCCTGTTGAACGGCGCCCCATGGGGGTCGCCGGCGAGCACCGCCAGCGCCTCCACCCCACGTCCGAGCCCGAAGAACAGGTTCACGGCACGTTGTACGATCGCCCGCTGGTTCATCAGCGGATCAGGCAGGGCGCCGATAAGCGCATCGTTGGCGCGCTCGGCGGCGGCATGTTCGCCGGTCTCGTGAAGGATCTGGCCCAGCAGCAGCGCCGCTTCCGATTCGCCCATTTCGGAGGCGGATGAAGCCAATCGGTGAGCGAGGTCGAAGTCTCTGGCGCGGTAGGCGGCGTGGGCAGCGGCATTCATCAACGCCGGTGTGCCACCCGACTTCGACGACAGCCGCCATGAGGCAACTCGGATCAGGTCGTCATCGCCATCGGCCCCGCGCTCCTCGATCGCACCGGCGAGCTGCGCCATGACGGTGTGCAGTCGCACGCTCGGCATCGCCGTCCGGGCCACGTCGCCGAACAGCGGGTGGCTGAGCCGATGATCACCGTCGATCGGCTCGATGATGCCCGCTTGTTCCAGCTCCTGCGCTGCTGATGGTGACGACAACGCGACCAACAGCTCGGTCGGTAACCGCTCGGCGACACCTATCAGCTCGACCGCCGCGCGCGCAGCTCGCGACAGGTGATCGAGTCGCAGACCGACCAGTTGAACCAACGAGGCAGGTCTGGGTAACACCCCGCTCAGCACCCAGACGTCTCTCTCGCGCACCAAGACGTTTTGTGTCACAGCCTCGACGACGAGCTCGCGTACATACAGAGGAACACCGGCGGCGGTCGACCAGATCGACTTGATGGTGACGGCATCGATCGAGCCGCCGAGACCCGCACCGACCATCGTCGCCACCTCATCTCGTGACAGCGCCTGAATCTCGAGACGGATGACATTGAGGTCTTTCCACAGCGACACGATGTCGGCGTCGGCGGTGCCGTCGCTCCGGGCGGTGGCAAGCAACGAGACAATGCCCTCCGAGACGGCCTGTTGTACCACTGCCATCGAGCGACGGTCGAGCCGATCGATGTCGTCGACACAAAGCACAAGTGGTTCGGATTCTCGGCGGAGAGCGTCGAGGATCTCGGAGAATCGGTCGCCCTGTGAGGCGTCGGTATGGATCGCGGCCAAGGCCGCGTACGGAATCTCCGACGTCGCCTGGGTGCACGCCACGGTTCGCGTAGGCCGACCGTCTGTGATGGCCGCGACGCGCGCCTCGTGGGCCAGGCGCGACTTCCCGGTTCCCACCGGTCCGGTGATTAAGACGCCGGGCGAGCGACTGGCGAGTCGTTGCGCGATGAACGCCAACTCCTCGTCACGACCGGTCAACGGCCAGGTCGCCAGATGATCAAATCGGCCCGCCACGACACGAATCCTGGCCGACGCGACGAGCGACTGCAATCAGTCGTCGACGGCGTTGCGGATTTTCGAGTGTGCCAAGGCGACGAATGCCTCCAGCGCGCCCGGCGGAATCCCCAATTCGACAGCGATCTCGTCGAGCCGCAGCCCCAAACGACGTAGCTCGAAATATCTGGCGTACGCCTCGGGCAGGTGGGCGAGCGGTTCGTCCATCGCTCCATTGTGTGCCAAGAGTGTCGGTTGGTCATGAGCAACCGATACTCATCGCGCAAGCCGCGACCCGAACACTGATCCGAGCCAGCGGTAGGTTCCCGGCATGACCGAACGTATGCCTGCCCTCTCACTCGCCGCCGGTCCTGGGCGACGGACACAGACACTCGAACTCATCGCCGACATCGAGCGCCGCGGTTTCTCCGGGATCTACTGCCCTAGTTTCGGCGATGCGATGGGGTTGTGCCTCTCGATCGCCCACACCACGAATCAAATCCAGTTCGGCACGTCGATCCAGCCGATCTACCTGCAGCACCCGGCGGCATTGGCGACATCGGCGAGTTATCTCCACGAGATCGCAAAAGGACGATTCAGGCTCGGCGTCGGAGTCACACACGGCCCCGTTCTCAGGAGGCTCGGGGTCGAAACCGGCAAGCCGCTCAGCGACATGCGTGAGTACGTCGGCACGATGCGCGCCGCAGCCGAAAGCGCCGGCGGGTTGCCGCCGGTGGTGCTGGCCACGCTGCGCGACAAGATGCTCGGCCTGGCAGTCGAGATCGGCGACGGGGCGGTGTGGGCCAACGCCTCACGTAGTCGTATGGCCCACTCGCTGGCCCTCGTACCCGGCGATCGTCGCTCCGCTGGCTTCTCGATCGGCAACATGATTCCAACCGTGATCGACGACGACATCAACGCAGCCCGCGCCCGTAACCGCAAAACGCTGCAGGGCTACGTGGCCTTGCCGAACTATCGCAACTACTGGGTCGACGCCGGGTACGAAGCCGAGATGACGGCCGTGATCGCTGGGCTCGAGGCCCGCGACTCAGAGGCTGTGCAGGCCGCCATGAGCGACCGGTGGCTCGACGACTGCACGTTGTCGGGTTCGGCGATCCAGGTCAGAGACGGCATCGAGGCCTGGTTCGATGCCGGCGTCACGGCACCGATCGTGGTGCCGTCGTCAACATCGGGCGGCCAGGCCAAAGCGTTCGCGGAACTCTTCGACGCTTTCTCCTGACGCTTTCTCCTGACGCTTTCTCCTGACGCTTTCTTCGACGCTTTCTCCTGACACCAGTGGGACGCCGAGCGGGCCGGCGCTGCCTGGCGCCCCTTCAGCCCCGTTCGATCAACCGGTAGACACGGAACGTCCGTGGTCGGGTTCGATCGCCAACCGAGTCGGCTCAGAACAATAGACAGCTGCCGTCGACTGGATCTCTCTCGACGGGGCCCAACCCGAAGGAGGCCAAAACCGAAGGAAGGGAACCGGATGCAGCCAGACCAGCGTGAATGTTGTCACTTCGACAACGGCGAGTGGACTTTGGTGAGTGGACTTATCGGACGGCTTTCAAACCATGGCTTCGCCGTCTGTTGGCGCGAAGCTCGTTCAGCGGAGGGTTCGGGCTGATCGCATGGTCGCCAATGCAAGCTCGAAAACGGCACGATCATCGAGCGTTGCGCCCAACTCAGCTGCACGGATGCGTACTTCGGGGTCGCTGATCCCGGCTGCGCCCGCGTCGATTGCGAGATCGATGAATGCTTCCTTGATGTGCGGCCGATCCGCGGTTCCCGCGTCCAGCGTCACGAGATCAGGCCATTTGTCCTCACCGAGGACGCGGTACAGCGCCGGAATCGCCATGCGGACCGCACCCCGAGCGCGAGCTTCGTCGCCGGCTCGGCGAAACCGTTGGAACAGGTCTCCTGCCAGCTCGATTGCCTCGGTCGCACTGCCATGTAGCGCGAGGAGTACGGCGAGTTCCCCCCGAGCGATACCGCTGGTCCAGGTCGATTCGATGCTGTCGGCGAGCGTCGTTGCCCGCCGTAGGTAGTCGATGGCCAGCAGCGGGTTGGCGCCTCTGCTGGCGAATCCTTGCGCAAGGTATGCAATGGACAGCAGTGAAGGATTCCCGGTTGTCGTCGCCAGGCGGAGGGACTCTTCAGCGCGTTCCAGTGCCACGGCGGCGTTGCCGGCAAGACCCGAGTGGATGCTGTTGTCGGCGAGTACATAGCCCAGGCGATAGGGGTCGTTCTGGGCCCGGGCCCTCGCAATTTCTGTTTCACCGTGCCGGAGACCCTCATCGGTATCGCCCTGGAAGTACGCCACGTGGGCCAGCACATCGTGCATCCAGCCGCAGGCGTCGCCACCATTCATCTCGGCTTCGAGGCCGCGAGAGGCATGGTCGATCGCAGCTTCGAAGGAACCACCGATGCAGCAACTCCAGCCGGCAGTGGCATGAACGACCGGCAGGTGAGCCGTCGCCTTCCTACGGGATGGCTTGCCGCCCGTTGCAGAGAAGCGAGAGGGGAGGGCGAGCGTCGACTGCGCCCATGACCCGAGTTCGAAGAACTGACGCCACTCCGCGTAGTCGTGTAGCGCAGCAACCAACCTCTCGGCGGAATCTCTGTTGGAGGTAGCGACGGCGTGTTGGTGCGCGACGCGCAGGTTCGCCAACTCGAGACCGATCCGCTGCACGTGGCGGCCCTCATCGGGTCCACGGATGTGCGCGTTCGCATGCTCTGCGAGATCGACGAAGTGCCGCAAATGCGCGGCTCGTGCGTCCTCGGAGGCTTCGAGTCTGAGCAGCTGCTGATGCCCGAACTGGCGAAGGGATTCGAGCATCTCGTAACGGGTGAGGTCTCCATCGAGAGCGATCGCTACCAGTGATCGGTTGGCCAGCGACCAGAGCTCTTCTTCGACGACGGCCTCGCTTTCGCCGGTGATCGCAGCAGCTCCGGCGACAGTGAAGCCACCGAGAAACACCGAGAGATGAGCGAACCGTCGCTGCTCGGCCAGCGTGAGCAACTGGTACGACCAGTCGATCGCGCTCCAAAGCGTCCGTTGGCGATGGTGACGGTCGGTGGTCGTGCTCTTGAGTAACCGAAATCGCTCATCGAGGCGCTCGCCGAGCTCGATCAGAGACATCGAGCGGCACCGAGCAGCGGCGAGCTCGATGGCCAGGGGAAGGCCGTCCAACTGTCGACAGATCTTCGAAACCGCTGCCGCTGCCTGGTCATCGAGCCTGAGCACCGCTCCACTCTCTCGAGCTCGTTCCACGAACAGTTGAAACGCAGGCGAAGTCGACTCGGGGGCGCCTGCCACGGATACGCCGAGTGGCTCGACAGCTGTCACCACCTCTGCGGTCAGGTCCAAGGGTTGCCGGCTCGTCGCCAGGACCGTGACTCCGGGGCACCTCCGCCGGAGCGCCGTGACGAGCTCGGCGGCCGACGAAAGGACATGTTCACAGTTGTCGACGATGACGAGGGCAGTTGCCGCGGCGAAGCCCGCCAGAACGCTCTCGAGCCGGGTCTTGCCGCGCTGTTGGCCCACTGCGAGCGTGTCTGCCACCAAGTCGACGATGCCTTGGCCGGCATCGATATCGCCGAGCTCGCAGAGCCAGACGCCATCAGGGTATTGATCACGTATCGTGCGGGCGACCTCGATGGCGAGCGTGGTCTTTCCAATGCCCCCAGGACCGACCACCGTCACGACCCCGTTCGAGCCCAGCTGCTCAGCCAGGACGTCGAGGTCGTTGCTGCGCCCCAGCACTGATCGCGTGGGAGCAGGGAGGTTGCCCGTCCGCGAATCCTTGGCCCCCGGAGGGTCCGTGGAGATCAGGTCGGACTCCAGGTCGGTGAGGGTCGAGGTGGGCTCGAGGCCGGCGGTCTCGCGGATCACTTGTCGGTATCGGTGAAGGACCCGCAGCGCTTCGAGACGGCGACCTGCCTGGTCAAGCCCGATCGCCAGCCGACACCACGCAGCCTCGTCGATGGGGTGGGTCTGAGCCCACGACATCAGTTCGGGTAAAAGGCTGCCCGCTTCAGCCGACGAAAGGCGGATCTGGTGGAGTCTCCCCACGATGTCGTCCCGCTTCAATGAAATTTCTGTCGCCGCTTGGGACACGAGCGGCTCGTCCCCGAGATCGGCGAAGGGTTCACCGCGAACCAGTCCGAGCGCTCGTTCGAGGTGGTGGCGACGGGCGATGAGGTCAGTGGCGGCGATGGCGCGCTCCTCGTCGCAGAGCTGACGGAACTGGACCGCATCGATCTCTGTGGTTTCCATATCGAGGCGATACCCAGCGGGCTCGAGGACGATTCCGATTCCCGAGCTCTCCAACCTCTTGCGAAGCCTCGCTACAAGAACCTGTAGCGCCTTGGTCGCGTCGAGCGGAGCGTTGTCTGGCCACAAGCCATCGATCAGACGGCTGGCATCCTGTCCGCGCGGAGCTGCTGCAGCCAGCGCCGACAGCAAGAGCCGCTGCTGTCGAGCGACGGGCGCATCGCAGCCGGCTACGACGAGGGGCCCGAGAACACCTATGCGCACTTCGATGGCCATGCCTCACGTTACCGCCCACCAGCAATCACCTTTCCGGCCGCGCAACCACCGCGCAACCGGCTGGCAGGACTCGACATCGATGCTGATCTCCAACCCAATACAAAGGAGCACTGTCATGACCCTGACCGAGAACGAGATCGCCGATCTGACCCGCCACAACATCGAGGTCTGGAATCGTTGCGCTGCCAGCTACACGTCGAACTTCGAGGTCCTGACGAGAGGCGCCATCGCCACACTGCTCGACCTGGCGAATGTCGGAAAGGGAACATCACTGCTCGACATCGGCACCGGCCCAGGCACGCTCATCGGCCCGGCGATCGAGCGGGGAGCACGGGTGTCCGCCATCGACATCGCCCCCGAGATGGTCGATCAAGCCAAGTCTCGCCATCCGGGTATCGACATCACCACGGCGGACGCAGCGTCGCTGCCCCACAGCGATGCGACGTTCGACGCGGTGACCATCGGCTTCTGTCTGCATCACGTCGCCGACGCCCGCGCCGTCCTCTCCGAAGCACACCGCGTGTTGCGGCCCGGCGGGCGGCTGTCGTTCGCGGTCTGGGCTCCCCAAGAAGACCTCCAAGCGTTCGGACTGGCCTTCGGAGCGGTAGTCGACATCGTTGAACTCGGCGACGTCCCCGATCTCCAACCGCCCGCGATTGCCACCACGCCCGCCGACTACGAAGACCTACTCACCGAGATGGGGTTCGAACAGCCTTCGGCCCGGGTACTCGAACTCAGCTGGGAACTGGCCGACGGTTCGTCCATGTTCGTCGGCTTCGACGGCTTCCTCGATCTCAGCGACCAAAGCCCGGATCTTCGCGATGCCGTTCGACGCGCCATCGATGACCAGATCAGCAAGCGCGTCGAAACCGATGGCCTCGCCCACCTACCCAATCCCGCCGTGGTCGCCGCCGCATCCAAGCCTCGGTGACGATTCGCCATCGGACTCAAGGTCTGTGCCAATCCGACTCGCGGACCGACGAGGAATCGGAGAAAACGAAGAAGCCCTCGGCAGCGAGCACTGCCAAGGGCTTCAGTGGAGACGATGGGACTCGAACCCACGACTTCCTGCTTGCAAAGCAGGTGCTCTAGCCAGCTGAGCTACGTCCCCCGGTATTGCGGGTGACATCAGGATACCGGGAGGGTCGTCCGGCCCGACCCCTGCACCGAGTTGGGAGATGTGCCAGGCACAACTGCCAACTCTCAATCGTCTTTGAGGGCTACCGAGTTGGGGGTGACGTTCATCTTCGGCTCGTACTCGGCAAGCTCGATAACGCGACCCTCTTTGCGAAAGCTGTCGCGCAACTGCGTGCGGCACGAATCGCACGGACCGTAGAACCGGGATTCGACGGTCGACTGACAACGCGGGCAGTTGAACTCCACGGTTGTCGACTGTAACCGCACTGGTCAGGTGACCAAGGTGAGGCGCCGCCCGCCGCGATTGCCTACAGTCATCGGCGATGCCCGCCGCGCCCGCCACTACACCACCGGGTGGCGCGCCGCGGGCGCAGCCGAACTACGCCGCTCGACGGATGCTCGTCACCACGATCGGCATCACGGCGGTCGTGGCGGCCGGACTGATCGGATGGCGCACCGTGAAGGGCGAATCCGACACGTCCACGTCGGCCACCGGCAGGTGGGACCAGATTGCCCTGATCAACCGCACGACAGGTGGCATCACCACAGTCGACGAAGCCGGTCAGATCACATCAGAGATCGTCGGTTTCGGACGTACCACAGAGGTCCACACGCTCGGCTCACGAGTGGCCCTTGTCGGGGCCGACCAGATAACGATCGTCGACACCCGCGACCCGAGTACCGAGCCGACCATCATTCCCTTCGACCGCGGCAGCACGATCACGCCGATCACCACCACCGGCTCGACGCACCTGATTGTCGGCAAGCCAACCGGTGGCAATGTGTTGATCATCAACATCGGTGATGGCAGTGTGATCGACCTGTTTGCCTCCGCCGATCCGGTCAAGCCGCTGATCTTCGCCGAGACCGTGCGATGGGCCACCGACGGATCCGCCTTCGCCGTCGCCGATGCCGCCAACTTCCAGACGATCCTCGTGCAGGCAGATGAGGCCGGCGCCACGTTCTTACCGGATCAACCAATCGCAGTCGGCAACGACTTGGTGGCGACCAGTCGCACGGTCGGGCTGCAAGCCGATATCGCCCTCGTCGATCTCGAGCGCCGCAATCGAGCGCTGGTGCCGTCCGAGATCCCTGCCGGCGGAATCATGATCGGCGACCAGCTCGTGATCATCTCGGTCGATGGTGGGATCTACCGAATCAAACGGGGCGACGAGCTTGCCAACAAAATCGGCACGATCGACGTACCGGCGGGCGACCGAATCCGTTGGGTTCGACCATCCCTTGATCAAGAACGGCTGGTGGTTGCTGGAGACACATTCGAGGCGGTCGTCGATCTCGAAGGCGTCACCGTGTTCACCACCTCTTTCGCCGCGGCCGTCGAGGTTGCCACGCCACTTCCGGCCTGGACCTGCTTGCCGGTCGGTGGTGGCGATGCGTTCCATTCACTGATCTCGCTGGATACAGGCGAGCAACTCGCCAATCTGACCGGTCTCGAGGTGACGGGCACATCGAGCGACGGATGCACGGTGATCGGGGAACGGGCCGGAGTCGGCGAGGTCGTCAGTGGTGATGGTTCGGTTCGGCTCGGCCAGCTCCGAGAAGCACGGCTTGGTCCGGATGGGCGAACGGTCGTGTGGACGACGACCACCGGGCAGACCGAGTTGCTCACGATCGACGGAGATTTCGGACTTGCCGACCCGATCGACCTAAGTCATGCCGCCCCGTCCAACCTGGCCATCGCCTTCCTTTCCGACTGAGCAACGGCCTCGTCAGACCCGGCGTTCGATCGATATCTCGCGACGGCCGACACGAAGTCGCGCCGCGGGACATCCGTGCCGGCGCTGCGTCACCAAGCACGATTTGGGTGTTCACCAACTGACCCGTGGCAGCTGCCGTCGTGGTTGACTTTGCAGACGTCATCCAGGTCGAAGCCTGCGCTGCGTAACACCTTGGTCAGCTGATGGGTTAGGGGCTCGGTCAGGCTCGACAGCAGTATGTTCTTGACTGTGACGACAGTGGTGAGGCGCGCCGCGCCAGACGATCTTGCGGTACTGATCGAACTGGTCGCCGAGTACTGCGCGGCAGATGACCACGTCTTCGACGAGCAGACCGTTCGGGCCGGTCTCGAACCGCTGTTGAGCGACGATACATATGGCGCGATCTGGGTGATTCACCCCGGTCAGGCGGACACCACGGCCGACGGGTATGTCGTGGTCACGTGGGGTTGGTCGATCGAGATCGGCGGACTCGACGTCGTGCTCGACGAGTTTTATGTTCGCGGTCGCCGGCAGGGCAAGGGCAGCGATGCCCTGCGAGTGGTCGAGGCCGATTGCCGGCGCCGTGGTGTGAAACGGATCTTCCTCGAGACCGAGCTTGCCAACGAGGATGCTCGGCGGCTGTACCAGCGACACGGCTACGTGGCCGACACCTCGATCTGGATGTCGAAGGAGCTGACCTGAGGCTCTGGGCGGTACTACTGCCGCTGGTCGCGACGGCGGCGTTGGTAGCCGGGTGTGGCCCTGAGGCTGAACCATCGGCTGTGGTCGGCATTGTCGTCGATGAATCATGTGGTCCGGGGCTCGAGACCGGCAGCGGAGCCTTGGTGGCGCCCGGACTGGTGCTCACGTCTGCGCACGTGATCGCCGGTGCCACCGCGATTGGCGTCGTTCGTGACGGGCTGTCGATGCCGGCCCGGATCGTCGGGTTCGATCCCGAGATGGACCTGGCCTACCTGGCGGTCGATGGTCTGACGGGATCGGGATTCTCGGTATCCAGCGAGGGTGTCGAGGCCGGCGATGACGGTTTGGCCTATGTGATTCGAGACGGACTAGTCGTCGAGGTGCCGGTGACCGTGCTGCGACGCGTCAACATTCGCACCGAGGATGTCTACGCCGAGGGCGAGACGTTGCGACCGGGATTCGAACTAGACGCCGATGTCGAAGTCGGCGACTCGGGTGGCGCCGTCGTTGTCAACGGCAAGCTGGCCGGGGTGGTGTGGGCTCGCAGCCGCCGGTCCGACGACCGCTCGTGGGCGATCGACCCCGACCGTGCCGGCGACCTGATCGACGAGCAGTTACGAACCGGCGTAATCAGCGATGGCATCGACCTCGCGCGTTGCCGTTGAGACGCAGGACCAAGCCCCCAAGCGTTCAGGTGAGGTCGGGGGGGTTCCAGAAACCTGGGAGCTGATCGGTGGTTCCTGAGGCGTAGGCGGCGAGACGCTCGAGGGCATCATCGTCGAATACGTCGATCACGTCGAACAGTGCCTGCGGTCCGGCGGCGCGGATCGCGACGTCGAACTCGCTGCGGCGCTTGGGCAGGTCGCTGGTGAGCACGAGCACGCGTTCGTCGAGGCCGCGCAGTGTGTGGGCTCTGCCGAGCGTTCGCCAGACGGCGTCGACCGAGGTGAGACCTCCCCGGTGGCGCAAGAACGGGCCACCCAGCTCGATCACCCAGCGACCCCCGGCGGTGTCGGTGGCGACCTCGTGGACCATCATGCCGCTGCCCTTGATGCGAACATTCGGGCCCTCGGTCTCGAAACCGGCCTCCGACAACACTCGCGCGATGCGTTCTTTCGAACCCGTCAGTCGCTCTGGCTCGGCCAGTGGCGGGTGGCCCTCATCGTCGACCCGCGCCATCGCCAGTTCGACATAGCCCTGGTCGAGGTCGTAGCCGACGTAACGACGATTGGTGCGCGAGGCCGCAACCAGCGTCGACCCGCTGCCCATGAACGGGTCGAGCACCAGGTCGCCGGCAAACGTGTACAGCTCGATCAGTTTCTCTGGCAGCTCGACCGGAAACGGCGCAGGATGGCCGACGCGACGGGCGCTCTCCGACGGCGTTTGCCAGACGTCGAGCGTGAGCGCCATGAAGTCCTCTGTGGCGATCGTCGGCTCATGCGGCAAACCCCTTTGGCGCCGCTCGTCCGGCGAAAGGGCCCGCTGAAATCGTCCCTTGCTGGCAACGAGAACACGCTCGGTCACGTCGCGCAGCACCGGGTTGGACGGGCTACGAAACGACCCCCACGCACACGAACCGCTCGCCCCTGCACCCTTCTGCCACACGATCTCGCCGCGCAGCAGTAGCCCGAGCTGGTCTTGCAGGATGTGGATCACGTCGGCCGCAAGGCTGCGGTACGGCTTGCGGCCCAGATTGGCGACGTTGACGGCGATCCGGCCGCCCGGCTCGAGCACCCGCACGCATTCGGCCAACACGCCGTGCAGCAGATCGAGGTACTCAAGATATGAGGCGGGCACGCCGTCACGCTCGAGCTCTTCCTCATACTGCTTGCCGGCGAAGTACGGCGGCGAGGTGACGACCAGGGCAACCGAGCCATCAGCCAGCGTGTGCATGTTGCGGGCGTCGCCGCACACGAACGGCTCAGCGACCGGCTCGGGCGGCAGCACCGTGTCGTCATCGTTGATCACCGGCGGTTCGAAACGGCTGTAGAACCCAGAGGCATCGTGTGACTCGCGGCGGCTGACCCCGAAGTTCGACGTGACGGTATGACGACGACCTGAGACGCGCCCGACCGAGGACTCTTCCGACATTGCGGACCAGGCTACGCGACCCATCGCGCCCGACGCGCGACCACCCGGAAAGGCGAACGAAAAGGCGCCTGGAGCGTGAGCCAATAGGCGAACTGCGACCAATCGTTACGGGGGAACCATGCGTAATGAAAAGCAGCGCAGCGACCTATCCGCTGGGTTCCCTGACCCCTTTCCGTTACAGCCAGGCGAGTGCGCCGCGGGCGGCGGCGGCGCCGGTGCTGAAGCAGGCCTGGAGGAGATAGCCACCGGTCGGTGCCTCCCAGTCGAGCATCTCGCCGGCAATGAATGTGCCCGGCCGACGCAGCACCATCAACGACTCATCCAGCTCGGAGAACATCACACCACCGGCGGTCGAGATCGCGCGTTCGATCGGCATCGGGGCAACGACGCGGAAGATCGCCTGTTTCACGAGCGACGCCATCTCCTCGGGGGCGGCCGGCAAATGGTTGGCGGTCGATTCACGCAACACACCGATCATCACCGGATGAAGGCCGATCGATCGACGCAACCAGTTGGAGGCCGAGTCTTTGGGGCGTCGCCGGGCGAGCCGCTCGGCAACGTTCTCGACCGAGCGGTCCGGATGTAGATCGATGGCCAGCTCGCACACCCCGTACCGGTCGAGCGCGTCGCGAATCGGAACGGACAGGGCGTAGATCGGGCCACCCTCGAGGCCGGAGCGGGTGACGATCGGATCGCCACGCGCGACCAGGCCGGCATCGTCCGAGAGCACGCTGACAGCGACGTTCTTGAGTGGTGCCCCGTGGTGACGCTCGACAAACTCGGGCGTCCAGGCGACTCGCACGCCGGCGTTGGCGGGACGCAACCGGCTGACGGCGATCTCTGCTGCCTCGAACCCGGCCACCCATCCACCGTCGGAACCGACCCGCGGCCAACTGGCGCCGCCTAGCGCGAATACGGTGACGTCGCCGGCAACGCAGAACTCGGCCCCGTCGGCCCCGACGAACCGATTCGAACCGTCGGGCGCCCAACCGGACCAGCGCGACCGCATCACGAACTTCACACCCAACTGGTCGAGTCGCCGCAGCCAGGCCCGCAGCAGAGGGGTCGCTTTGAACGACTTCGGAAACACCCGCCCACTCGTGCCGACAAAGGTCGGTTCGCCCAAGTCGGCGCACCATGCCTGCACATCATCAGGTCCGAACGCGTTGAGTGCGCCGGCCAACTGCTGCGCCGCTACGCCATAGCGCTCGACGAACGCCGCCATCGGCTCGCTGTGGGTGATGTTCATGCCGCCTCGCCCCGCCAGCAGGAACTTACGCCCGACCGACGACTTGTGGTCGTAAACCGTGACGGCCACGCCGGCCCGGGCGAGGTGCTCGGCGGCGATCAGGCCGGCTGGGCCTCCGCCGATCACAGTCGCCGTGTGAATCGCCGTCACGTCGCTGCCCCAATCGGTGCGGCGCCCGAGTTGCGTCCGACACGCGAGCGCGTCACCACCAGATGGTCACGGTGCTCGAACTCGACGATGCGGGTGGGCATCGTCAGATCATGCCACCGACGCCGCCTCCAATTCCCACCTGACGCCGGCTCGCCGGCGTCGTACGATGGTTCGATGAGTTCTGCCGAGACGATCAACGGCGTGTGCCATCACGACTGCCCGGATTCGTGCGGGTGGACCGTCACGGTCGAGCAGGGTGTAGCGGTCAAGATGCGCGGTAACCCTGCCCATCCATACAGTTACGGGGAACTGTGCCCCAAGGTCAACCGCTTCCTCGACCGGGTCTACTCACCCGACCGAGTGCTGTATCCGCTGCGCCGCATCGGTGCCAAAGGCAGCGGCGAGTTCGAGCAGATCACTTGGGACAAAGCACTGGCTGAGATCGGCACCCGCCTGAACACGATCATCGCCGAGCACGGCGGCGAGGCGGTGATGCCATTCAGCGACGCAGGCAATCAAAGCGTGCTCGCAACGGAAGGGATCTCGTCGCGGTTCTTTCATCACATCGGGGCGACCCGACTGTTGCGCAACATCTGCGGACCAACAGTCGGCGCCGGGATAAGGATGACCAACGGCTCAGGGCTGGGCGGCGATCCGATGCAGCTCGAACACTCGAAGCTGATTCTGCTGTGGGCCACGAACACCAAGCTCACCAATCGCCACCTCTGGCCGGTGATCGAGAGGGCCCGCGCCAACGGCGCCAAGCTGGTCGTGATCGATCCGATCCGCACCCTCACCGCCGACGACTGCGATCAATTCATCCAGCCTCTCCCTGGCACCGACATCGCCATGATGCTGGCGATGATGCACGTCATCATCCGAGACGACCTGCTCGATCACACCTGGGTCAGCGCGCACACACTGGGGTTCGACGAGCTCGCCGCCTCCGTCGCTGGGTGGACGCCCTCCAAGGCCGCCGCCGCGTGTGGCGTCGACGCCGAGGTGATCGAGGCGCTCGCCCGCGAGTATGCGACGATCCGGCCCGCTGCGATCCGCACGTTGATCGGGGCTGAACATCACGAGAACGGGGCGATGTTCTTCCGCACGATCGCCTGCCTACCGGCGCTCACCGGAGCATGGGCCGAACTCGGTGGTGGTCTGTTTCGCAGCGTCGGCTCATGGCAAGACGAACTCGTCGACGAAGCTGCCCTTGCCCGCCCCGATCTGCTGGCGGGACGTGACGTGCGCACCTTGAACATGAGCCGACTCGGTGAGATCCTGCTCGACGAACAGCCGCCCGTGAAGGCGATGATCGTATGGAACTCGAATCCGCTGGTGATCGTGCCCAATGCCGACGCCGCCCGCGACGGGATGGCCCGAGACGACCTGTTCACCGTGGTGCACGAGCAGTTCCTCACCGACACCGCCAAATACGCCGACGTCGTGCTGCCGGCCACCACACACATCGAGGCCAACGACATCACGCTCGCTTGGGGTCACCTCTGGATGGGGTGGAACGAAGCAGCTATCGAGCCACTCGGCCAGGCCGTCAGCAATAGCGAGTGTTTCCGCCGCATCGCCGGGGCGATGGGTCTGACCGAACCATCGCTGTTCGACGAAGACATGACCATATTGCGCGACGCGTTCCCGACCATCGACCTCGACAAACTACGTGCGGATAACTGGCTCAAGGTGCCCTTTCCAGACGACAATCGTCCTTGGGCGAACGGAGGCTTCCCCACGCAGTCGGGCAAGGTCGAGTTCGCCAGCACCGCTCTCGAACAGATCGGCCAGCCCCGCCTGCCGACCTTCGTGCCGCCCGAGGAAGGGCCGCAAGGACCCAACGCCGATCGATTCCCGTTGCAACTGATGACACCCAAACACCACACGCGATTCCTCAACTCGGGCTACTCCGACCTGCCCAAACACGGCCCAGCCGAGGGTGGCCCGTTCATCGAACTCGACGTTGCCGACGCCACGTCGCGCGGCCTTGTCGAAGGGGCTCCCGCCCGCGTCTTTAACGACCGCGCCAGCCTCGAACTGCGGGTCAAGATCACCGAGCGCTTGCGGCCCGGCCTCGCCGCGATTCCGTGGGGTTGGTGGCGCAACCATCATCCCGATGGCAAGGTCGCCAACAGCCTTACCAACGACACACTTACCGAATGGGGTGGCGGGGTCGCCTACAGCGACACACTGGTCCAAGTCGAACCCGCCTGACGCGCGGATTGTGTCAGACGCGGTGTGCGATCGCCGCCTGCCGCGACCCGGCGACCTACCTGGTCTACGAATAGATGGTGACGGCTAGCCTGCGCTGCATGGCAGGTGAGCTGATCTACGCGTTCCGGGTGATGCGCTTGCCGTTGCTCGACGCCGGTGGGGCCGAGATCGGCAAGATCCAGGATCTGGTCGTCGTGCCAGGTCGGCCCGGCGAGGCCCCACGGGTCGTCGGTTTCGTGGCCACCAGTCAGCGTCGACGAATCTTCGTCAACTCGGCTCGCATCGCCGAGCTCGATGGCGATGGCGCCCGGCTTCGAAGCTGGGACGTCGACCTCAACCCGTTCAAGTCTCGTGCCGGCGAGACCTTGATCGGCAAGGACCTGATCGACCGCGCGATCGGCGACGAACGTGTCAGCGATTTGGGGTTGCTCGAGGTCGGCGATGGGCGAACCCGCTGGTGGGAGGTCGCCAAGGTTCGCCTGGCGCGCCGATCCTCCCTGCGCCGCAGGCCGAGCTACCGGTTGATCGACTGGGACGAGGCTCCCGAGCTGTTCGCCGCCACCGACGAGGCCGCTGCCGAGGCCGCCCGACTGCGAGACATGCACCCCTCAGACGTGGCCAGCGTGGTGCGCGCCCTGCCGCTGTCGCAACGCCGTCAGTTGGCCGAAGCGATGGACGACGAGCGCCTCGCCGACCTGCTCGAGGAGTTGCCGGAAGAGGAGCAGCTGCGTTTGATCGAGGGGCTCGATCTCGATCGTTTGATCGGCGTTCTCGACGAGATGGAGTACGACGACCTGGCCGACCTGCTCAACGAGATGCCCTTGCACCAGCGAGCCGCAATCCTCGAGGCGATGGATGATGACGAGGCCGAACTGGTGACCCGGCTGCTGTCGTACGAGGAGGCGACCGCCGGCGGCATGATGACTCCAGAGATCGTGATCCTCGGGCCGACCGACACCGTCGCCGAGGCACTCGCTCGCATCCGCGAGCCTGATCTCACGCCCAGCATTGCCAGCCAGGTCTTTGTCTGCCAGGCCCCCCTCCAGCCGCCGACCGGCAAGTATCTGGGAGTCGTGTTCATGCAGCGGCTGCTGCGCGAACCACCTTCGATGGAGCTACGACACTGTGTTCGCCAAGTCGCCACGGTCGAGGGCAACACACACGACCGCGAGGTGTTCGAGCAGTTCGCCTCGTACGACATGCTGACGATCCCTGTGCTCGACGAGAGCGGCCAGTTGCTCGGAGCCGTCAGCGTCGACGACGTGGTCGACCGTATGCTCGGTTCGGGTTGGCGCCAGCGCGCCCGGCGCAGCCGCAACGACGGTGCGGTGACAAAATGAAGCGCCGTTCCGAGCTCAGTCAGCCGCGTCCGCGAAGTCGTTTCGACGTCAGCTACGACGCCGAAGCATTCGGCCGCTTCAGCGAGTCGATCGCCCGCTATCTCGGCACGGCCCGGTTCTTGGTGTGGCAGACGATCGTCATCGTGCTGTGGTTGGCGTTCAATGTTCTGCCGCCCGAAAAGTGGCAGTTCGACCCGTGGGGTCGCGGCCTCGTGCTGCTCACCTTGGTGCTGTCGCTGCAAGCGTCGTATGCGGCGCCACTGATTCTGCTCGCCCAGAACCGACAAGAGCGACGAGATCGAATCACCTCTGAGCAAGACCGCAACGTGGCCGAGCGCACCCAGGCCGACACCGAGTTCCTCGCCCGCGAGATAGCCAGCGTTCGACTCTCACTCGCCGACGTCGTGACCGGCGAAGAACTCAGCGACCAACTCGAAGGGCTGACCCGTTCGATCGAACGATTGGCCGACCGCCTCGAGCGGGCAGAGTCCGGCGATCAGTTGGGAGTTGTGCCTGGCACAACTCCCAACTCTTAGCTCGGTTGCGGCACGCCAGTGAACTCTTGCAGGCGGACACCGTACGATTGCACGAGGGCAAGCAGATCCGCGTTCGGTAGATCGGCTTGTCCGGCAATCACGACGCCGGTTGGCAACTTACCGTCGACCAACGCCGTCACGAAGGCTGCTGCCGACGAGGCGGCCGCAGAACCGACCAGTTCGGCGACCCCGGCGATCAGGCATTGACGACCGCCACCAGCGTCAGCCCCCCGGACCTCGACCCGCAGTGCTCCGATCCCACCCTCTTGGTGCGGCGGTCGAAGCATCGGGAGCCAGGCGGTCAGACGGTCGCGTCGGCGGGCCGAACGACGGCCGCTGATCCGCTCGACAGTGGGAAACGCACGATGCAACAACAACGGCATCGACGTGCGGGAGCGATAACAATCCTTGGCGCCGATCGGTTCAGGGAACCAACACAGTTCGCGGCCACTCCCGCCGACATAGTCGAGCCACTGACGATCGTGCCAACCGGGGGCCATCCCGCTCAGCGATCGATGATGTACGCGTGCACAGGCCGGCCCGGCGGTTCCGTGCACGGCGACATGGATTTCGTCGACGGTGGCGAGCTGATCAGCCAGATGGCGGGCGATCAAACCAACCAGCCCCGGCGACATTGCCGCACCGACGACGAGCGTCGTGCCACAGGCGTCGACGTCGGCCCCGATCATTTGCAGGGCGTCGTCGATTTGCTCGCCGACGGTCACCACGTGTAAACCGCGGCGCAACAAACCCGGCACGATCGGGGCATGCGCCCCGCCGTTGGCGAGCACCGCGATGTCGTCGGGCCGCACACCCGTGATGTAAGTCCACCTCGGGTCGTGGACGATCAGGGGAAGATCGCGCAGCATGCGCTGCAAGCGTTGGGCGACGATCCCCCGCCCCACGATGTGCACTGTGGGTGAATTGTTCACGCGCCGGGCTGCTTCGGTGGCAGCTCGAGCGGCCGCCATCCGCCGTGCTGGGGGGGCACCCCTCCAGAGCCGCCGAGACGGATCCCGACTGCGGCAATTCCGGCCATCGCCAGCGCGGCGAGGATCCGACGCAGCAGTCTCACGACGTGCTCATAATCAGACTCGCGGATTGCATGTCGTCACGATACGCCGATTCCCGGGATGCAGCCGAGCCGACGAAATCGGCCACCAATGGCCACGTCAGGCGCTGTACTGTGCCCGAAGCGGTTCCATCACCTGCTCAACGAAACGCAACACCGGATCCGTGGACTGCGGATGCCCGAAATCCATCACGAAATGTTGGACGCCGAGTTCAGCTTTGTGGGCCAGGAACTCGAGCAACTCGGCGGCCTGGGCGTCGTCTTCCGGGAGCGCTCGTTCGAGCGTTGTGCTGACCTCGATGTCAGCCGGATCGCGGCCGGCAGCGGCAGCGGCAGCTTGGACAATCTCGACCCGCCGCAGCCAGTCGTCGTCCGAACCGCTCGACGTACCGTTCCAAATATCGGCCAGCCGCCCGGCCAGCGGGAGCCCGATCTGTGGACCGGAGGCACCGATACAGATCGGGGGCACGACCTCCGGCAGCGGCGAGGCGGCGGCGCCATCGATTTGGAAGTAGTGGCCGGCATAGCTCGGTTCGGGATCGGTCCACATCAGGCGGCAGATCTCGATCACCTCTTCGAGTTGGGCAAACCGCACGGCTGGGCGCGGGAAGTCGTAGCCGTAGGCGCGGTACTCGTCCTCACGCCAACCGGCCCCGATCCCGAGGATGAAGCGCCCACCCGACAAGGTTTGCAGCGTCGAGGCCATCTTGGCCGTCAGTGCCGGCGGGCGATATCCGTGACCGAGCACGTGATGGCACAACAACACATCAGGAAACTTGGCGGCCAGCCACGTCAACGTCGTCCACCCCTCCATGAACGGGTCGGTCTTGGCATCGAACCCATAGAAGTGGTCGGCGATCCAGAGCGAATCGAAGTGTGGAAGGGCGGTCGGCAGGATGTGCTGCTCTTGGTACATCACGATCGGCTGGTGATCGCTCCACCGATTGCCGATCACCGGTGACAGCCATCCAAACCTCAAACCATTCGTCCTGCCATTCGTCATATAGCGACCGTAGCGCCACACCCCCTCGCTACGGTCCATCGCATGACGGCCGTGATCGAACCACCCAGACCCACCCGGGCCGAGGTGGAGTTCGAGCTGGCACAGCACGTTCGTTCGCTCGCCGGGCCCGACGCGGTACCGCGCCCCGACCAGATCGAGGCCGTCGTCGCAATGGTCGCCGATCGTCGCCGCACTCTGCTGGTGGCGCGCACCGGCTTCGGTAAATCGGCGGTCTATTTCTCGGCGACGCGCATGTTGCGCGACCGGGGATGGGGCCCGACCGTGGTGGTCTCGCCGTTGCTGGCGCTGATGCGCGACCAGGTCGCGGCGGCCGAACGGCTGGGCCTGTCGGCGGTCACGATCAACTCGTCGAACATCGATTCGTGGAACGAGATGGAAGCGCGAATCGGCGGTGACGAGATCGATCTGTTGCTGATCGCCCCCGAGCGTCTGGCGAACGCCGGTTTTCGGCGGCGCGTGTTCGACACGATGCAAACCCGGGCCTTCGCCCTGGTCTGCGACGAAGCCCACTGCATCTCCGACTGGGGTCACGACTTCCGGCCCGACTACCGGCGTCTGCGTCAGCTGTTGTCGGCTCTTCCAGCGTGGACCCCTGTACTGGCGACCACGGCCACCGCCAACCAACGCGTCACCGACGATGTCGCCAAACAGCTCGGCGACGACACTCTCGTGCTGCGCACACCGCTCGACCGCGAGTCGCTCCACCTGTCGGTGGTCGATCTTCCCGACGATGCCCACCGCTTGGCATGGCTCACCGAAACGCTCGAGCAGCTGCCCGGGTCGGGCATCATCTACTGCCTCACCGTCGGCCAGGCGGCGACCACAGCCGACTGGCTGCGGTCGCGAGGCCATCTCGTCGCGGCCTACACCGGTTCGGTCGATCCCGAGCAGCGATTGGTGATGGAGTCGGCGCTGCGCAACAACGAGATCAAGGCCTTGGTGGCCACGTCTGCGTTGGGGATGGGGTTCGACAAAGGTGACCTGGCCTTCTGTGTGCACCTCGGGCTGCCGCCGACGCCGGTGGCGTACTACCAGCAGGTTGGTCGAGCCGGGCGGGCGATCGAGCGGGCTGAGGTGATCGCCGTGCCGCGACCCACCGAAGACGCCGCCATCTGGCGTTGGTTCGAGTCGGTGTCGTTGCCATCGGAAGAGATCTGCCGGTCGGTGCTCGATCTCTTGCACCCGATCGAGCCGACCTCGCTGGTCGGCCTCGAACCGAACGTCAATCTCGGGCGCAGTCGGCTTGGGATCCTGATGAGCATCCTCGAGGTCGACGGAGCGATCGACCGGGTCGGTAGCGGGTGGATTCGCACCGACGAACACTGGTCGTACAACCACGAGCTGGTTGCCTCGCTGCGAGAGCTGCGGCGCGCCGAGGCCGCCCAAATGTTGGCCTGGGCCGATCTGTCAACGTGCCGACTGCGCTTCTTGCGCGAGGCGCTCGACGACGACACGGCCACCGACTGCGGACGCTGCGATAGGTGCACCACACACACATGGCAGCGTCAACCCGATCCGCTCACGGTGGCGATGGCGCAAGACCTCTTGCGCGGCGGCGACATCGTGATCGACCCGCGTCGCCAATGGCCCTCCGGGTTGAGCCAGCCGAAGGGCCGGATCGCCGCCGAACGACAACCCGTGCCTGGCCGCGCGTTGGCCCGACTCGGCGACGGCGGCTGGAACCCGATCGTCGAAACGCTGATCAACACCGCCGACGCAGGCGGCGCTGTCACCGTGCCGACCGAGCTGGTCGCCGCAATCGCGGCGATCCTCAAACGCTGGGACTGGGATCAGCGGCCAACCTGGATCTGCCCGGTGCCATCGCGCCGCCGAGCGGGCCTGGTGCACTCGGTCGCCAAGGCACTCGGCGAGCTCGGCAAGTTGCCGGTCTATCCAGCGCTCACGACCACGAGCGTGGCGGGCGACGAATACCAGGCAGATCAGGCGAACTCGGCTCACCAGGTCGGCAATGTGTGGAACCGCTTCATGGTCGACCCGTCACAGCTGCCCGACGGCGAGGTGCTGGCGGGCCCCGTCCTGCTGGTCGACGACGAGGTCGACAGCCGCTGGACCATCACGGTTGCCGCCTGGCAGCTCACCGACGCCGGCAGTGGCCCGGTGCTGCCGTTCGCCCTCCGTTCCCGCTGACGCCTGCCGGCTGTCCGAGCGCTGGCCGCGCCCGCGCCCCTCGGCCCACTCCGATACCTCACGGAACTGCCGACTCCTGCTGGCAGCTTGATAGGGACTATGGTCCCTTTCACGAACAAGGGCGAACGAGCGAGGATGTACATCAGGAGTTCATTAGTGAGTCACTTGAGAATTTGATATCAGTTCCCGACAGGAGAGGGCCAGACTTCAATGAGTCATGCGAGACCAGGTGGCCGCGTCCCTCTGGGATCCAGCATCGTTGCGATCGGACTCGTGGCACTGACCGCCCTGATCAGCTTCGCCACAGTTCCACCATCGTCAGCCGATGCCCAGGACTCGACCGGGGCCGAGTTGTTTGCGTTCAACTGTTCCAGCTGTCACCAACCCAACGGGGAAGGTAGGTCTGGCGTCTACCCGCCGCTCGCCGGCAACCCGGCAGCGACCGACCCGGACTATGTCGCGGAGACCATCACCAACGGCAAGTCGGGGCCGCTCGATGTGCTCGGTGTGTTCTACGACGATGAGATGCCACCGGTCGAAGATCTGTCCGACGATCAACTCACCGCGCTCGTCGCCCACGTGGTCAATCTGGCGTTGGGTGTGGATCAGCCAGATCAGCCAAACCAACCGGTGGTGCCCGTCACGCCTGACCAGCCTCTACCGCCGGCTGAGCCACCGGTCAACGGTGACGTCGACCGGGGCCACGACCTGTTCGTCGGGTCGAATCGGCTCGACAACGGGGGCGCCGCCTGCGCGTCGTGTCACACCGCCGGTGAAATCGGAAATCTCGGAGGTCAGAGCCTCGGGCCCGACCTCACGCTCGTGTACCAGAAGCTCGGTGGCGAGTCGAGCTTGACGGCCTGGCTGGCAAACCCGGCCTCGCCGACGATGCGTCCGGTCTTCCGGGATCAGCCGATGACCGAGGCAGAGATCGCCGATCTGGTGGCCTTCCTCGCCGATGCCCCCGACCAGAACCGACCCAACAAGGACTCCGATTGGCTGCTGCTGGCCGGACTCGGCGGGCTCGTCATCTTGCTCGGTGGTATGGCGATCGCCTGGCGCGGTATGCGCCAAACCTACGTGTCAACCCTAAGGAGCAGGCGATGAGCCGATGGACGAAGGAGACCGTCGACCCAGGCGCTCGGAAGTGGGAGGAGTTCTACCGCAACCGCTTCCAGCACGACAAGCGGGTCCGCACTACGCACGGTGTCAACTGCACCGGCAGCTGCTCGTGGGAGGTATTCGTCAAGGACGGCATCGTCACGTGGGAGCTTCAGGCCACCGACTATCCCCAACTCGAAGAGGGTTTGCCGCCCTATGAGCCACGCGGCTGCCAGCGCGGTATCTCGTACTCGTGGTATCTGTACTCACCACTGCGCGTGAAGTACCCATACGCGCGTGGCGTGCTGATCGACATGTACCGCTCGGCCAAGGAGGAATACCTCGGCGACCCGATCAAGGCGTGGGCCAGCATCCAGGAAACTCCCGAGTGGCGCAAGCGCTACCAGGAGGCGCGCGGCAAGGGCGGCTTCCGGCGGATCAGCTGGGACGAAGCGCTCGAGATCGCCGCTGTCTCCACGATCCACACGATCAGCAAGCACGGTCCCGACCGGGTCGCCGGCTTCTCACCGATACCTGCGATGTCACAGGTCAGCTATGCCGCAGGCAGTCGGTTCATGTCGCTGATCGGCGGCGTCGTGATGAGCTTCTACGACTGGTATTGCGACCTGCCGCCGGCCTCTCCGGAGGTCTGGGGCGAGCAGACCGACGTTCACGAGTCAGCCGACTGGTTCAACGCCCGATTCATCGCCGTGATGGGCGCCAACCTCAACATGACCCGCACGCCAGACACGCACTTCATCTCCGAGGTGCGCCACGCCGGTGCAAAGTTGGCCGTGTTCAGCCCCGACTTCAGCCAGGTCGCCAAGTACGCCGACTGGTGGATCCCGTCGCATCCCGGCCAAGACACCGCCTTCTGGCTGGCGGTCAACCATGTGCTGTTGAGCGAGTTCTACCGCGACCGCAAGGTCGACTACTTCGAGAACTACTCACGCCAGTACACCGATCTGCCATTCCTGGTCGAAATCAAGGATGGCCACCCGGGCAAGTACCTGCGTGCCGACCGCCTGGCGCGCTACCAGCAGACCGAGAACGGCGAGTGGAAGCTGTTGATGTGGGATGCCGATGCCAACGAGCCGCGCATGCCGAACGGCAGCATTGGTGATCGTTGGGCAACCGAGCAGAAGGGCAAGTGGAATCTCGAGTTGCACGACAGTGTGCTCGATCAGCCGATCGCCCCTGAGTTGTCGTTCATCGACCGAAACGATGGCTCGACCGAGATCCAACTCGAGTTCTTCGGGAGCGAGGGCGTCATCACCCGCTCGGTGCCGACCCGCACGATCCAGACCGTCGACGGTCCCGTCACGGTGACCACCGTGTTCGACCTGCTCAACGCCCGATTCGGAGTCGACCGGGGCGGCGGGGTCCACGACGCAACCGCCTACGACAATCCGGACGTGCCTTACACGCCAGCGTGGCAAGAGCAGTACACCGGCATTCACCGCGACACCGTGATCAAGTACGCCAGAGAGTGGGGTCGCAACGGCGAGCTCACCAGCGGCAAGAACATGATCATCATCGGGGCCGGCGCCAACCACTGGTACCACAACAACCTGCTCTACCGCTCGGGCATCACCGCCCTGATGTTGACCGGTTCGGTTGGCGTCAACGGTGGCGGTCTGGCTCACTATGTCGGTCAGGAGAAGCTGGTCTGTCACGCCTCGTGGGGCGCGATCGCAATGGCCGCCGACTGGGGTATGCCGCCGCGCCAGCAGAACACGCCATCGTTCCACTATGTGCACTCCGACCAGTGGCGCTACGAGCGTGGGTACCGCGAGTACGACTCGCTGCCGGACAATCACCCCGAGCGCTTCGACCACACCCTCGACCATCAGGCCCGGGCCGTGCG
This sequence comes from uncultured Ilumatobacter sp., assembly GCA_937919625.1. Lineage (GTDB taxonomy): Bacteria > Actinomycetota > Acidimicrobiia > Acidimicrobiales > Ilumatobacteraceae > Ilumatobacter. The sequence goes on along the minus strand of CALFRK010000046.1, from coordinate 87,477 downwards.
CCAGGGCTGGTTGCCGTTCTTCCCGCAATTCAAGGAGAACCCGATCGATGTTGTCCGCAAGGCTCGCTCGAGTGGTGCCGAGACCGACGAGGAAGTAACCGCCCAGATCGTCGAGCGCTTGAAGTCGGGTGACCTCGAGTTCTCGATCGACGACCCGGATGCTCCCGAAAACTGGCCCCGCACCTGGTTCATCTGGCGCGGCAACGCGATCGGCACATCCGCCAAGGGCCACGAGTTCTTCATGAAGCACTATCTCGGTACGCACTCCACGGCGATCGCCGTCGAACCCAAGGATCACGGGGTCGCCGAGGTCACGGTTCGCCCCGAGGCGCCGATCGGCAAGATGGATCTGGTCGTCGATCTCAACTTCAGGATGGACACCTCGGCGTTGTACTCCGACATCGTGCTGCCGGCTGCCACCTGGTACGAGAAAGACGACATCAACTCGACCGACATGCACTCGTTCATCAATCCTATGCAAGCGGCCGTTGCGCCGGCATGGGAGTCGAAGTCGGACTGGGACATCTTCACCGCGCTCGCCAAGAAGGTTTCGGAGATGTCGGGCGGGGCACACCTGCAGACCGCCGTCGAAGACGTCGTGATGCAGCCGCTCTCCCATGACACACCCGACGAGATGGCGCAACCAACGATGGCCGACTGGCGCGCCGGTGAATGCGAGGCGATCCCCGGCAAAACGATGCCTCGGTTCAAGTTGGTCAAGCGCGACTACACCAAGCTGTACGAAAAGATGACCTCGCTCGGCGAGGGCATGCGTAACAACGGTGTCGGTGCCCACGGGCTGCGGATGCGGGTCGACGACTTCTACGACCAGTTGGCTCGCAAGCAACCCGACGAGCGTTCCCGCAACACCGACGGTGTACTGCGCCCGGAGATGAAGCGTGGCCGTCAGGTCGCCGAGGCGATCCTGGCGCTCGACCCGGCCAGCAATGGCGAGTTGGCGCATCGAGCGTTCGAGGCCGAAGAGGCCAAGACCGGGCGTTCGCTGACCCATCTCGCCGCCGGCCAGCGCGACACTCGGATCTCGTTCGCCGACCTGATCTCGCAGCCACGCCGCGTGCTCACGACGCCGACCTGGAGCGGCAAAATCGCCAAGGGTCGCCCATACAGCCCGTTCACGCTCAACGTCGAAGAGCTGATCCCGTGGCGCACATTGACCGGACGTCAGCACTTCTACCTCGATCACGAGCAGTACATCGCCTGGGGCGAGCACCTCCCCGTCTACAAGCCACGTCCCGATCACGCCATGTTGATGGAGACCGAAGAGTCGCTGGCAGAGGGCCAGCATGGCCGGCTGTTCAACTACATCACCCCGCACGGCAAATGGTCGATCCACTCGACTTATGGCGACAACGAGCGGATGATGACGCTCTCGCGCGGCGGCTACCCGGTCTGGCTCAACGCCAAGGACGCCGCCAGCCTCGGCATCACCGACAACGACTGGGTCGAGCTGTACAACGACAATGGCATCTTTGTCCAGCGCTGCACGACGTCGTCGCGAATCCCGACCGGCACCGTGTTCGTGTACCACGCCACCGAGCGCACGGTCGGTATCCCGCTGACCCGTCGCGATGGCAAACGGGCAGGCATGAACAACTCGCTCACGAGAACCCGCCTCAAGCCGGTACTGATGAGTGGCGGATACGCCCAGTTCACCTACGCCTTCAACTACTGGGGCCCGACCGGGGTCAACCGCGACACATTCGTGTATGTGCGCCGAATCGAACGGCCCGACTATGAGCCCAAGAATGAAGGGGTCGGCCGATGAAGGTTCGCGCTCAGATGAGCATGTTGTTCCACTTGGACAAGTGCATCGGTTGCCACACCTGCTCGGTCGCCTGCAAGAACTTGTGGACCGACCGTGACGGCGCCGAGTACATGTGGTGGAACAATGTCGAAACCCGCCCGGGCACCGGCTATCCCACCGGCTGGGAAGATCAAGACCACTACAAGGGTGGCTGGCACCGCGACAAGAAGGGTCGCCTCAAGCTGGTGCTGCACTCCAAGGGCGGCGGCGTCGCCAAGGCGTTCTACAACCCGGCGTTGCCTGAACTCGAGGACTACTACGACCCGTTCACGTTCCGATACGGCGACCTGTTCGGGGCGCCGGCCGGCAAGCAGCAGCCGACAGCGATCCCGATCTCCAAGATCACGGGAAAGCCGCTCGAGATCAACAACGGGCCGAACTGGGATGACGATCTCGGCGGATCTGACATCTTCGCCGCCAATGACCCGTCGATGGAGGGTGTCGACGACGTCGTGCGGGCCCAGATGGAAGAGCTCGAACGGGTCGTCTTCAACTACCTGCCACGGATCTGCAACCACTGCTTGAACCCGTCGTGTCTGGCGGCTTGCCCGAGCGGCGCGATCTACAAGCGCGGCGAGGACGGCGTCGTGCTGGTCAACGAGGACAAATGTCGTGGCTGGCGGATGTGCGTGTCGGGTTGCCCGTACAAGAAGGTCTATTACAACTGGGACACCGGCAAGTCCGAGAAATGCATCCTGTGCTTTCCACGGCTCGAAACCGGCCAGGCCCCGGCTTGTGCACATTCGTGCGTCGGCCGGATCCGCTACATGGGCGTGCTGCTGTATGACGCCGACAAGATCGCCACCAACGCCGCACTGCCCGACGATCAGTTGCTCGATGCCCAGCTCGACATGATCCTCGACCCGCATGACCCGCGTGTGATCGCAGCCGCCAAGCTGGAAGGTATCGACGACGGCTGGCTCGACGCAGCCCAGCGTTCGCCGATCTACAAGTTCGTGAAGGAATGGGGTATGGCGTTCCCGCTCCACCCCGAATACCGCACCGAAGCGATGATGTTCTACGTACCGCCGTTGTCGCCGGTGATGAGCACGATCGAGAACAACCTCGTCAAGCTCGATCTCCCCGATGAGCGCCGCGACTTCGAACTGCTCGACGAGCTCGAGAAGGCTCGTCTGCCACTCGAGTATCTCGCCAACCTGTTCACGGTCGGCAACGTCGAGCCGATCAAGCGGGTCTTGCGTTCGATGCTGGCCGTGCGCACCTATAAGCGCCGCCAAAGCGTCGACGGCACGATCGACGAGCTCACGATCGAGATGCTGGCCGAGGCCGGCCTGACCGAGGACAAGGCCGAGGCGATCTACAAGATGACCACCATCCCCACGATGGACGACCGCTTCGTGCTGCCGCCGTATCACCGCGAAATGGCGATCGAAGAACTCGGCGACCCGCTCACCGCCAAGGGTGAGGCCGGGTTCGGCTATCGCCGGCCGCCGAAGAGAGGTGCATGATGAAGTCGACCGAAGTGGTCGCTCTCGGCTACCACTACCCCGGCCCGAATGCTGCGGCCGAGCTGGCTGGGGCGATAGAGGGCGAGCAGAACGCCGAGGTCAAGCGCCATATGCAGCGCTTTCTCGCAGCGGTCGGTTCGTTGCCGCTCGGTGAGTGGGAGGAACTCCACACCGCCACGCTCGATCTGTCGGCCCCCTTCGCCCCGTATATCGGGCACGTAATCTGGGGCGACGCCTATCGGCGCGGTGAGTTCATGAGCGACCTCGTGCGCGCCATGGCCGACGCCAACGTCGAGCTCGGCGGAGAGCTACCCGATCACATCGAACCCGTGCTGCGCTATCTCGCCGCCACCCCGACGCCACTTCCGGATCTGATCGAGGTGCTTCCGGGTGCCCTAGCAACCATGAACCAAACACTCAAGGCGGCGGCCCCCGACAACCCGTATTGCCATCTTCTGGCAGCAACGATGTCGTGTGCTGCCAACCGACCGGTCACGATCGGAGCCAGGCGATGAACTTCAACGAATTCCTGTTCGGCATTGTGCCGTATGTCGTCGCCACGCTCGCCGTGGTCGTCACGATCGTGCGCTGGCGTAGCGCCCCGTTTACGGTGTCGTCGCTGTCGTCGCAGTTGCTCGAGAGCAAGAAGCTGTACTGGGGAACGATCTCGTTCCACTGGGGCTTGTCGATCATCTTGATCGGTCACCTGGCCGCCCTGGCCGTGCCGAGCGGATTCGAGTTGTGGAATGGCGCCCGGCTTCGGTTGTACCTTTTGGAGAGCACCGGGCTGGCACTCGGATTGTGGGCCGCTTTCGGCGTCACGGTTCTGATCATCCGTCGTACCTCCAGCCCTCGCGTGCGGCGCGTCACGACGCCGATGGACACCGTCGTGTTGGTCGTGATTGCTATCCAGATCCTGACCGGTCTGTGGATCGCCCTCGGTTACCGCTGGGGTTCGTACTGGGGTACGTCGGTGTTCGTGCCGTACGTCCGCTCGCTGTTCAGGTTCCAGCCGGAGGTCGCCTACGTCTCGGCGCTGCCACTGGTGCTCAAGTTGCACGTGCTGTCGTTCTTCGCCTTCCTGGCGATCTTTCCGTTCAGCCGCCTGGTCCACATCATCACCCTGCCGCTGCAATACCTGTTTCGCCCGTGGCAGAAGGTTGTCGCCAACCGCGACCGGCCCTCGGCCGGGTTCATTTCCAACGACCCACGCGTCCAGGCCGGACGCCGCTGATCAACATCCACCATCTGCCAAACCCCACTCTGCCCCTCGGGAGAAACACACGATGACCGAGAACGCCACGACCGCTGACGACACACCGCCACGGCTGCTCGACTTCGATCAGGAACGAATCAGAGTGCTGCATTACACCTGGATCGCGTTCTTCATGACGTTCTACGTGTGGTTCAACCTGGCCCCGTTGTCCAGCACGATGCGCGAGAACAGCGACTGGTTGACCAAGGAGCACGTCAAGGTCTTGCTGATCGCCAACGTGGCACTGACGATCCCTGCCCGCATCGTGGTCGGCGCCCTGATCGACCGTTTCGGAGCCCGTGTGGTGTTCACCTGGCTGATGATCACCATGTCGATCCCGGCGATCGTGTTCGCCTTCTCCAACTCGTTCACCCAGATGTTGATCTCCCGCCTGGCGCTCAGCTGCGTCGGTGCCGGCTTCGTGATCGGTATCAAGATGGTCGCCCAATGGTTCCCGCCCAAGTACATCGGGCGGACCGAGGGGTTCTACGCCGGCTGGGGCAACTTCGGCTCGGCTTGGGCAGCGATGACACTCCCATGGATCGCGATCACCGTGTTCGACAGCTGGTTCGGGCTCGGCGAAGACGCATGGCGTTGGGCGATGGCGCTCAACGGTTTGGTGATGGGAATCTACGGCGTCATGTACTACTACCTGGTGCGCGATGTGCCCGACGGGCGCAAGCTCACCAAGACCAAGAAGGCCGAGCCGATGATGGTCAGCTCGTACTGGGACCTTGTCCAGTACCTGTTCTGGTCGATCCCGCTGGTCGGCGCCCTCGGGTTGCTCGCCTGGCGGATCTCCAACGTCAAGGTCAATGGCGACGTCGTGCTCTCCCACACCGGACTGTGGATCGTGTATGGCGTGCTGACCCTGATCTTCATTGGCCACGTGGTTCGCACGTTGCAGGTCAACCTGCCGTACCTCAAGGCGGGTGTACCGGAGGACGAGAAGTATCACTTCGGCAGCGTCGTCGCCCTGAACTCCACCTACTTCGCCAACTTCGGTGCCGAGCTCGCCGTCGTGTCGATGCTGCCCGAGTTCTACGAGAGTGTGTTCGCGCCGCTCACCAACAATGCCGGCACGCCGATCGTCACGGCCACTGTGGCCGGTTTTGTGGCGGCGTCGTTCGCCTTCGTCAACCTGTTCGCTCGCCCACTGGGTGGCTACCTGTCGGACAAGTTGGCGAATCGTAAGCGGACGATGCTGGTCTACATCCTCGGCATCGTCGTCGGCTTCGCACTGATGGGCTTCATCGCCAAGTGGCAGGCAGGTGTCGACGACGACGGCCTGAGAAACCTGGCGCCGGCATTCGGCGGGATCACCTGGTTGGTGATCGCCGTGATGATCACGATTTTCGCCTCGATGTTCGTGCAGGGTGCCGAGGGAGCGACCTTCGCCATCATCCCGATGGTCAACAAGCGCATGACGGGTCAGGTCGCCGGTATGGCCGGTGCCTACGGCAACGTCGGCGCCGTCGTGTACCTCGTGATCTTCTCGCTCGTCGATGCCAAGACGTTCTTCTTCATCCTCGCCGCAGGCGCCTTGGCCAGTTTCCTGCTGACATGGCTGCTGCTCGAGGAGCCGAAGGGCGCCTTCGCTCACGATTTCGACGAAGAGCTCGAGTCGGCCCCTGACAACATCATCGCTGGCGACTGATCCCCGGCTCGCAGACCGAACACCCGGGCACCAACACCCCACCACACCACACCACATCGAAAACCGAGAAGGAGAGCCAACATGGCCGACATCACCGAATGGGATGTCGAGAACGAGGAGTTCTGGGAGACCACCGGCAAGAAGGTCGCCTCCCGTAACCTCTGGATCTCGATCCCGAGCCTGCTGTGCGGATTCGCGGTGTGGCTCTACTGGAGCATCATTACCGTCCAGATGCTCAATCTGGGCTTTCCGTTCGCGTCATCCGAACTGTTCACGATCACGGCGATCGCCGGGTTCACGGGGGCAACGTTCCGGATCCCTAATAGCTTCTTCATTCGCATCGCCGGTGGTCGCTACACGATCTTCTTGACGACGGCGCTTTTGATCATCCCGGCTGCGGGCACGGGCTTCGCCCTACTCGATCAGGACACGCCTTTGTGGGTGTTCCAGATGCTGGCCTTCATGTCAGGGTTCGGCGGCGGCAACTTCGCCTCGTCGATGTCGAACATCAGTTTCTTCTACCCCAAGCGGATGCAGGGCCTGGCGCTCGGCCTCAACGCCGGGCTCGGCAACGCCGGCGTCACAACGATGCAGTTGCTGATTCCGCTCGTGATGACCCGCGCCATATTCGGTGGCGCTCCGATGGTGCTCGAGCAGACCTCCGGCACACTGATCGGCAAGATCCAAGCCGGTACCGACACCTACATCCACAACGCCGGTTTTGTGTGGCTGGTGTTCCTGATTCCACTCGTGGTGCTGGCGTGGTTCCGAATGAACAATATTCGCACCGAGCACGTGTCGCCCAATATCGGTGGAGCGGGATCCTCGTTCGGCAAGATTCTCGGTATGACGGCCGTCGCCGCCGTTCCCGCCGCGATCGGCCTGCTCATCATCCTCCCCGACCCGACCGGGCTCGGTGCACCCGAATGGGTGAAATGGCCTGTGATCGCCTTCGTGTTGTGGTTTACCGTGTTCCTGCTCAAGCAGATTCCGGGTGAGATCAAGCCCAACCTGAAACGCCAGTACAAGATTTTTGAGAACAAGCACACCTGGATCATGAGCGTGATCTACACGATGACGTTCGGTAGTTTCATCGGCTACTCGGCCGGATTCGCGCTAGCGATCAAGGTCGTGTTCGGCTTCAAGCACATTGAAGTTGACGGGATTCTGACCCACGACATCGCCAACCCAGATGGGCCGTCGGCGCTCACGTACGCATGGATGGGGCCCTTCATCGGCGCCTTCATCAGACCGATCGGCGGCTGGATCGCCGACCGTGTCGGTGGCGCACGGGTGACGCACTGGGTGTCGATCGTGATGACGGTCAGCGCCCTCGGTGTCGCCTACTACCTGCGCAAGGCGTACGGCAGTGAAACCCCCGAGGACTACTTCGTGCAGTTCTTCTTGCTGTTCCTGCTGTTGTTCGCGGCCAGCGGAATCGGCAACGGTTCGACGTTCCGAACGATTGCCGTGGTGTTCAACAAGGAACAGGCCGGGCCTGTGCTCGGCTGGACCTCAGCCGTCGCCGCCTACGGCGCCTTCGTGGTGCCGCAAGAGTTCGGCAGCCAGATCAAGAACGCCACTCCGGAGTACGCCCTGATCGCCTTCGCAGTGTTCTACCTGGTGTGTCTCGGCCTCAACTGGTGGTACTACCTCGGCCCCAAAGCCGAGTACCAGAACCCGTAACCGCGTTACCAAACGTGCCAGGCACCTGTGCTAACGGTGGTGACACGGTTCAGTGGTGGACGCCGTCTGGGGCCTACTGCTATCGGGCTGAGTTGGCGAGCCGTTGTTCGGCCGCGATCGCGGCGGGGAACAGGAGGTTGTTCTCTTTGTGGACGTGGAGATGGGTGTCGGCTTCGAGTTCGGCGAGGCCCGTGTACAGCAGTTGGTAGCTGGCACAACCGTCGTCTGGCACGGTGTAGCCGTCGGTCAGTGACCGCAGACGGGCAAGCAGTTCGCCAACCAGATCGTGCTCGCTCGACATCACCGCGATCGGGTTACGCAGCGTGCCGCAGTGGAGGCTCGGTGCTTCGATGGCCTCGTCGAGTTGGCGAATCATCGGAAACAGCACCCGTTCTTCCTTCATCAAATGTGGCTCGAGGTCGGCCCGCAAAACCCGAAACGTCGCAAGCACCTCAGCGAGTTCGGGATGGCGCTCGGCGTGCACGCCAGCCACCTTCTCAGCGAGGGCACCGAGGCGAACCAGAGCCTCGCTCAGGTAGACGTGGTGAGTCGACTCGAGGTGATCGACCAACTCGACCATGGTCAGGGTGTTCCAGTTGCGTGCGCTTCCCTCGGTCGAGGGCGGAGTGGCGACCGGGATCGCCTGCAGAGTGGCAATCGTCTCGGGCAGATCGAGCCCTGTTTCATCGACGGCATCCACCAGCCGGCGCTGCCCGCCGCAGCAAAAGTCGAGGCCGAGGGCGTTGAGATGTGGCGCCAACTCGGGTCGTTGGGTCACCAGCGATGCCAGTGTCAGATCACTGTCGATCAGATCCATGTCATTCAGGTTCCTTTCAAGAACGTCTATGAGAGCTCGGTCAGGCGGCCAGAACCGCGATCGCTGTGACCACCACAACGATCAGGCCGAACGCCATCTGTTGCAGGCCGATCACGATCGCCCGCGGGGGCGGCCCGTTGAGGCCGATGATGTTGAAGACGCCCAGCGCAGCGACCACAATCACGGCCGCCAACGGAACGGCGCCGAGCGACCAGCCGACAGCCACAGCGGCGACCGCTGTTAGCTGACCGATGTCGCTCTGCCACCTCGGCGCCGGGCGTGAGTGTGACCTGAAGATCTGGCAACGCACGTAGACGATCGCGGCGAACGAGCGGGCGGCTACGACACACCACAGGCCGTATGCGATCAGGTCGGATTCACCGCCGGCAAGGGCGATTGCGGCGGCGACCGAACCGATCCCGATCGTGCCGGCGAGCTCGGGAATCAACCGGCGGCTGCGGCTGCGCATGTCGTACCAGAGTTCGCTCGCCACGAGTGGCGCGGCGATTGCCAAGGGGGCCCAGAACCGGTGGTCGGCAGCGACCACGGCTGCCACGGCGAGGGTGATCAGCAGGGCCGCCTCGGCGCCGAAGATCCGCAGGGCGAGCCGACTGCGACCGAGCCAGCGGCGGCGCCATCGGTCGACAAGCACCAGCTTGAGGGGGGTGCGAGCGACGAACGCCAACATCGCCGCCAGGGCGAGTGTCAGCCCCGACCATGAGAAGGCGACGATCAACGCCAGCAAGGCCGGTTCGGCCGTCAGGCTCCAGCCGCCGTGCTCGGTTGGCAGAGCAACGGCCCGCCACGAAGAACGTTCGTGAACCAGCGGGAGGTCAGCCAGAGCAGGCCGGCGGGCTGCCCGAGTCACTGCCGCGGCCCGAGCACGACGCGTATCGAGTCGTCGGCGACCGAGACGGCGGCGAGTTCGCGCAACAGGCGGTCGCGGGCTCGCTGCCAGGGCACATGCATGGCACAGCTGCCACTCTCGTCGCACGGGTGGTCGGCAAGTACGCACAAGCCGGTGACAGTGGCGCCCTCGACAGCTTCGATCACCGCCAGCACCGATACGTCGTCGAGTTTGACCTTGAGCGAGTAACCACCGGTCGGCCCCGGCTCGGAATCAACCCACCCGGCCTTGACCAGAGGATTCATGACCTGGGACACGAAGCCCGGTGTTGATCCGATCAGCTCGGCGAGAGCTGAGCCCTTGGTTCGGTCGGCTTGGGCAAGTGCGCGTAAAGCCCGCACCGCCAAGTCACTCTGACGCCGAACCTCTAGTCGCACGCTACAAGACTAGCGAACCCGGCGCAACGATTGCCGCAGGACGTGATTCGTCTTCCGGGGCTCGCCAGGATTGTGCCAAACTAGGGTCCAATGTCTCTATAGCTGGAGGTCTCCGGTGTGGAGAATGAGAACGTCCTAACCACCGCAGCAGACACCGAGGAGCCCGATGCGAGCTGACCAGATCAAGCCCTGCGACCTGCACCGTGTGCGGCCGCGCTGGTTGGCGTTGCTTGTCGTGACGTCCGCCTTAGTGGTTGCTCCGTTCGCTGGCTCGGCGACTTCCGCCGCAGCCAGTTCAGACGCTGCGGCCCCCGACGAGGCCCTTCGTGCGGGGGCCGTGGTGTTCGCCGGACAGATGGACGACAGCCAGGGCAACGCCGATCTGGCAACCGCGCTCACCTCTGCCCAGTCCGACCTCGCCGCCGTTGCCACCCCCCCAAGTGACGCAGACCCCGTTTCCAGCAACGAGTCATCGTCGTCCTCGAAGTACATCTACCTCGCAGTAATTGTTGTCGCCCTCGGACTCTTCGGGTTCTTGCTGGGGCCTCGCGTTATCGCCTCTCGTGACCGACGAGAAATCTCATGGCTCGACGCCTTCGCCAAGTCGGCAGTGATCGTGGTCGGATTGATCGTGTCGATCGTGATCGTGCCCGCCAAAGCACTCGAACTCAGCACGGTCCAAAATAAGTCGCGCGCTGTCCAAGACATCATCGCCGTCGGGCTCTGGTCGGGCGCCCTTGCGATCGCCCTCGTGGCCCTGTGGTGGGCCCACCGCGAGCGAAGGATCTGATGGCCTCAGAGCTCGAGTACTACGACACGAACATCCCGTGTTTGGCAGCGTGCCCTGTGCACACCAATGCCGGCATGTATGTCGCCGCGATCGCTGACGGCGACGACGAGCTCGCCTACCTGACGGCGCGCCTGCCCAACCCTTTTGCGTCAGTGTGCGGGCGGGTTTGCGCCGCCCCATGCGAGGATGCCTGCCGTCGCGGGGCGATCGATCGTCCGATCGCGATCCGGGCCCTCAAGCGGTTCGTGACCGAGAAGTTCGGGCCCGAGCAAGGACACAGCGACGCTTGGGATCGCGTCGCCGCTCCACCACAGGTCGAATTGCCGCAAAGCATCGGGATCGTCGGTGGAGGCCCGGCCGGAATGGCCTGCGCCCACGACCTGCGTCGGCTCGGCTACCAGGTCACCGTGTACGAGGCCACCGACAAACTCGGTGGGGCGATGTGGCTCGGGATCCCCGAGTATCGACTCGACCGCAGCGTGCTTGCTGGCGACATAGACGCCATCGTCGGGCTCGGCGTCGAGGTTCGTTACAACACCAGGTTGGGCACCGATGTAACGCTCGACGAGCTGGTGCAACAACATGACGCCGTGTTCCTCAGCATCGGCGCAACGCTCGGCCGCGGCCTCGACATCCCCGGCGCCGATGCCGACGGCGTGTTCAAGGCGATCGAGTTCCTGATCAACATGAACCGCGGCTTCTCGGTAGACATCGGCGAGCGGGTGGTCGTGATCGGCGGCGGCGACGTGGCTATGGACGCCGCCCGCACAGCGCTGCGAGCCTCCGACTATCAAAGCGGCGGGTCCGATGGCGCCGGCGAATCCGACTCTGAGATCGCCGCCGATCAGCGTTCTACGATGACCGAAGCGATCGATGTCGCCCGTTCCGCCGCACGTGCCGGCGCGCGCGATGTCACCGTCATCTCGCTCGAGTCGCGAGCCGAGATGCCGGCCCACGATTTTGAGGTCGAAGAGGCCCAACACGAGGGCATCAGTTTTGTCGACCGTCGGGGCCCGGCTCATATCGTCGTCAAGGACGGTGGTGTCGTCGGGATCGAGACGATCGGCGTTACCTCGGTATTCGATGCCGACGGCAGGTTCGCTCCCCAGTTCGACGACTCCGATCGCAAGGTTTTTGATGCCGACACCGTGATCCTCGCGATCGGTCAGGCGATCGATCTCGAGGCGCTCGGCGGCGACGGGCCCGAGGTCAGTCCCAGACGCACGATCCAGGTCGATGCTGAAACGGGTCGCACCTCGATGGCCAATGTGTGGTCAGGCGGCGACGCTGCCAAGGGGCCACGCACATTGATCGACGCGATCGCCGACGGCCGACGGTCGGCAACCGACATCCACAAGGCGTTCGGTGGTGGCCAGGCCGAGCCCGAGAAGGGCACATTCGTCAAGCTCCAGCAATTTCACCGGCTCGAAGACAACTACGACGGACTCGACCGGATGTTGGTGCCAACGCTCGACACCGGACGCCGGATCGGTCTGGCCGAAGTCGAGCTGGGGTTCACCGAACAGCAGGCGCGTTGCGAAGCCTCCCGCTGTCTGCGCTGTTTCGCCAACATCATCCTCGACGTCGACAAGTGTGTGCTGTGTGGCTTGTGTGCCGATGTTTGCCCGGTCGATGTCATCTCATTCATACCGTCCGAAGAAATCGACCCGAACGTGGGCGGCGGCACGGCACTAATGCTCGACGAAGAGCGCTGCATCCGTTGCGCGCTCTGCATTGAACGATGCCCACCCGACGCCTTGTCGATGGGTCTGTGGAAAGGGGTCGGCGTACCGGCATGAGTCTTACCAAGAACGACCGCGACGAGGCGACCGAGCCAGTCGATCAAGGGGTCGAAGAACATATCGAGGGTCGTGGCGACGATCTGCTCGGTCGGCTCAGAGACACAGCGGTCGGCAAGTCGATCTTTCGATCGCCGCGGCGCGTCACGCCTCGCGATCGCGCAGCCGGCCATTGGTCGAACTTTCTGCTGCACATCTACCCGGTCAAGATCCGGCGCAAGGAACTGGCGTTTCGGTACTCGTGGTACCTCGGCGTGGTGTCGACCGTGCTACTCGGCAGCCTCGTCGCGTCGGGTGTGTACCTGATGTTCTTCTATGTGCCGTCACCGGCCAACGCCTACACCAACATCCAAACGATCCAGACCGACGTGCCATTCGGTCAGTACGTCCGCAACGTGCATCGCTGGTCTGCGCACCTGATGGTGCTGTCGGTCGCCGCCCACATGGGTCGCGTGTTCTACAGGGGCGCCTACAAGAAGCCGCGTGAGTTCAACTGGGTGATCGGCGTGGTGCTGTTGTTGCTGACCCTCTTGCTGTCGTTCACCGGCTACCTGCTGCCGTGGGACCAGCTTTCGTTCTGGGCGGTCACGGTCGGCTCGGAGATGGCGGGCTATGTGCCGTTCATCGGCGACCAGGTCAAAGAAGTCCTGCTCGGCGGGCCAACGGTCGACTCGTCGACCCTGCTGCGCTTCTATGTGCTCCATGTCGCCGTGCTGCCGGCGATGATGATCTTTCTGCTGATGATCCATCTGTGGCGTTGGCGCAAGGACTCGATGTTCGATCTGGAGATGGAGGACGGCGATGAGTGACGTCGAGCAAGGCACCCCGGTCGAACTGGGGCGGGCACCTCAGAACGTCGAGGGCAAACGGGTACTGGGTGTTGTGCCCGGCAAGCCGGCGGCCGGCGAACGCAAGGTCATCACCCGTGACGACACCGTCATGGTATGGCCACACCTGTTGGTCAGGCACGCGGTCGCGGCGATGGCCACGCTGGTGGTCGTGATGGTGATTTCCGTATTTTTCGATGCGCCACTGCGCGACATCGCCAATCCTCAGGTCACCCCGAACCCCGAGAAGGCGCCGTGGTACTTCGCCGCGCTGCAAGAGCTGCTCTCGAGGTTTCATCCGCTGGTCGCCGGTGTTCTGGTTCCCGGTGCGATTGTGATCGGGCTAATCGCCTTGCCGTTCATCGATCGCAGCCGGTTCATCAAACCCCGTCACCGCAAGGTGGCGGTAACCACCTTCACGACCTTCATGGTGATCTGGATCATCCTGACGTTCGTCGGCTTCATGTTCCGCGGCCCCAACTGGGGCTGGGTCTGGCCTTGGCAAGAATGGCACGGAGAGCTATGAGAATCCTGAAACGACGTCAGTTCCTGAGTCGGATGTGGGGCGCTGGTAGTGCGCTCGTCGCTCTGGCCGGCGCCTGGACCACCTGGGACCTTCTGCGCCCCGGCGAAGCCAAGGGATTCGGCGGCAACATCAGAACCGTCGACCCGCGGGCGGTGCCCGACACGGGTGTGCTCGAGATCCCAGCGGCCCGGTCGTATCTGGTCAACATCGACGGCGAGATCCGAGCGATATCGCGCAAGTGCCCGCATCTCGGATGTGGGGTGGCGTACTGCGAGTCGTCCGGCCAGTTCGAATGTGCCTGCCACGGCTCCGCATTCAACCGGGCCGGCGAATACCGAACCGGTCCTGCACCACGCGGGATGGACAGGCATCCGCTCGAGATCATCGACGGCCTGATTTACATCGACACCGGCACGGTCGGCAATGGCCCGGCGCCCGGTCCGCAAACGATCGACGAGCCCGTGCTTGGCCCATCGTGCTCCGAGGAGGCCCACTGATGCCGTACACGTACAGCACCGACGACCAACTCGATCGTTCGACCAACACCTGGATGGCGGTCGGTGTCGGGCTGCTGATCCTGATGGCCGCCGTATTCCCGCTTTATCGGTTGTACGAGCCTTCCGCTCGCGCCGACAGCCGCGAGGCCCAGGCGGCGTCGCTGGCTGCTGAGGGCGCGACGGTTTGGGAGTTCAACTGCGCCTCCTGCCACGGAGACACCGGCGAAGGCGGCTCTGGTCCGTCGCTCAACGCCAAGCAGTTCCTGCAAACGGCCACCGATGCCCAGACACGAACGCTGGCCGCGGTCGGCGTTCCCGGCACACGAATGAGCGCCTTCTCGCTCGACTTCGGCGGCCCGCTGACGTCCGAACAGATCAAGTCGGTGGCCGCCCACATCAGGTCATGGGAAGACGATGCTCCCGACCTGCCCAACTGGCGCGAGGGCAAACCCTAAAGCTGATCCAGTTGGCAGTTGTGCCTGGGATCTCAGCGGATAGGTCGCTCCGCTCCTTTTGATTCCGCGCCGATCCCCCGTGACGATTGGTCGCAGTTCGCCTATCGGCTCAGGCTCCTGGCACAACTGCCAACTCTCAGGGTCTGGCGGCTGAGTAGGGCATCCAGCTGGCGGCGTCGAAGTCGTACAACTTGCACGCCCGCGTCGCCCGCAGATACTGGGCGACCGAGAAGCGTGACGATTTGACTGTGCCTGGGTAGGCCTCCGAGATCGCAGCGGCGGCGGCCGGCAGTTGATGGAACGGGATCCGGGCGTCGACATGGTGCGGCACATGGATGAAGATGTTGTGGAACCAGAGACGGTTGATAAGTCTGGGGAACCGCATGATCGTGGTCGATTCCATCTGGCCGTTGTACTGAGACCAATCGCGCCTGGTCCACCAACGGATCTCGGGCGCCACATGATGGACATACACGGTCCAGCCAATTACCTGGGTGAACACCAGGAACGGCACCACGATCAGCTTGAACGGCACCCACAAGGCACCGAGCCATCCACCGGTGAGGGCTCCCAGCACTACGGCGGCACCAGCCAATAGGGCCAGCGCCGAGCCGAGCGTCTGCTTATCGCGAACTATCGCGTCGTGACGCTTTCCCGGCGCACTGAAGCGCCACATCTTGTCCCACCACACGGCCCGTAGGAAATATGCCCCCGATCCCAACCATGACCACTCGAGCCGATGTCGGAGTCGAACGACCCTGCCGGCAGCCCGGTACTCTTCGACGGTCATCGGATGCCACACGAAGTCGAATCCCTGGCGGGTTGTGTAGCCGTGGTGAACACGGTTGTGGCCGAGGTCCCATGCGGCTTCGACATGGGCGCTGGGAGCCATACACACCTGGGCGATCAAACGGTTGGCGCGACGCGACTCGGTCAGGGCACCGTGTGACGCGTCGTGGCCGATCACGAACAGCCCAGCCACACCGAGCCCGGCGAGCAGCCACAGCGGCAACACGGCCCACCACAGGTCGGTCAGCGCGAGGCCGACGAGCGGCGCGACATACAGCACCGATGCTTGCAGCACCGCCCATGCGGCGCGCTTTGACGAGCGCTGGTAACACGACTCTGGAACCACCGCCCGCACATCATTGAGGGACTGTTTGCGCGGGCGCGGTAGAACGACTGTTTCGGAACTCATCGCCACACAGGTTAGCCGCCCGACCTACCGGTAGGTAGGGCTTCGGTCACATACGTCCGGTCAGTTGCTGTTGCCCCCACCCAAACAGCGTTGAACGAGTGAACTTTCTGCGCAGATATCACGCATGTTGTTCACGCGTTGGCGTTGATTCAGGAGGTCAGCGTTGCCAGATACGCGGCCACAGCATCGAGTTCGTCGCCCGTGAGCTTGATGTCGGCCATGTCTGGCACGCCGCCACCCGCGGCGCCGGCAATCGCGGTCCTGGTGAGGCTGATGATGTTTGGCCCGTTCGGCGTGCCGCGCCCGTCGAATCCGTGGCATGACGCGCACCCGACGCCGCCGGCCGTCTCCTCGAAGATGATCTTGCCCTTAGCGAGCAGTTCGTCATTGGCAGGCGGTCCTTGCGGCTCTTGCCCGCCGCCGGGCGTCGTTGTCGTCGTCTCCGTCTCCGTCGCCGCTGTAGTCGTCGACGGTGTCGCGGCATCGCCAGGGGCGGTCGCTTCAGTCGAAGGCGTCGCAGTTTCGTCTGGGGCTTCGGTCGTGGTCGTCGGAGCGGTAGGAGGAGCACCGGCCGAGACGGTCCATGTCAACCCAGCGTCGGCGTCTCCGCCTCCACAGGCGGTGGCGATCAGTGCCAGTGCGGAGATCAGCACAGGTACGAAGACATGAGTCTGGAAACCCAACGGCGGTCTCGTCCAAATTCTCCGGTCGGGCATGACTCTCCTCACATCTTGTTGCACTGCGTTCTCCTCATGTAACGCCAAACCGGGTTCAGCGGGTGTGTTCGGCCGGGCACAGCCGAAAGTTTACTTGTGGAACCCCCACGACAAAGTCGTCGTCCTCGGTCAGGCACCGGAGCCAGCGGGATCGAAGACGATCGCCTTGCCGGTTATCCCAGGATGTAGAACATCTTCGATGACGAATGTGCCGGTGTTCGTCGGAAAGAAGTCGAGCACATCAAGTGTGCCTCTCGTGACATACCCGTGCACCTCTGTGGCGAGCGGCTTGATGCCTGCCGGCGACTCTTCACGAAACGGCACGAACAGCGGGCTGATGTGATGCAGTTCGTGGTCCATGTCGGCGATGTCACCGTCGAGGCCCAGTGCCTCGAGCTCAGCCGTGCTCATCGAGAGCATGTCGACTTCGGTCAGCGTCGGGACAAGGATCCAGCTCATATAGGTGGGGATCAGACCAGCCACACGATAGTGGTATTCGGCGTTCCCTCGATTTCGGAGTATCAGCTTGATGTGTCGTCCGGCTGGGAGAAAGATTGTCGACGGCTCAAAACCTTCGTCGCTCAGATAGATGTTGAGCACCGTCGCCCCTGAATCGAGATCAGGTTCGACCATGGTCGTGCCGTTGGCAGGCGCTTCGGCTTCGTCGGCCGAACCGAAGAAACCAGAACACCCGCTGGCGAGCAGCGCCAACGCTGCTATCGAGGCAATACGTCGCCACGGCCGGCGGTTCATGCGATCCATCTAGGTCTACCTTTTCTGTCGCGTGAGTCGTCCCGCCGATGGCGGTTTGTCACATGTTGAAGCGTACTCAGACCATTTTGAGGGTGCGCACGATCAGATGGCAGAGTCAAAGGTCCTTGCCTGTTCAATCGATTCACGCGGACGATTGACCACAACTACCCCTACGTGTTGGAAACCCCCGGACAACAGGTGGTCACCGGCTGGCAGGTTCGTGCCGGCCCCTCAACACGACCTCGACCAAGCGCTGGTCCGACCACTACTTGCGCGACTACAGACGCGATCTGGAGAGTTGCTGGTCGCTGGGTGACGACAGCGTCCGGATCAGTTCCCTTCCCGACACCCCGTCGCCATCCTGCCAAATCGGCCGCATCAAAGCTGGGTACGCGGCTCGGCTCCGCTCGATGTACTGAGCGGAGCCGAACTATGAGAGTAGCTAATATTGTTACGGCGGGGGCCTAAACGGAACAACCGACGTCTCGAGACGTCAGCGTCTCCGATCTAACCCCTCAGGAAACAACAAAGGTCCCTGACATTGCCGTGAGGTGAGTATCACAGAGAAACTGGTACTCACCAGGGGCATCAACCGTGAACGTGACCGAGCTCTTATCCGGTCCCATCTTGAGCGGCGTGCTTACCAGTTCGGGCATGTCCAATAGGTGCCAGTTGTGGGGCTCTCCGCTGCCAATGTCTTTGTTGTCAAACGTGACCGTGATCTCAACCCCAGCGGGGGCCTCGAGCTTGGACGTGGAGAAACCCTCGTTGTCCGCAGCCGAAATTGTCAACTCGATCGAACCGGTCGCTGGTGCGTCGGTCGCCACGGGTTCGGGAGCGTCGGTCGCCACGGGTGCCGGTGCGTCGGTCGCCACGGGTGCCGGTGCGTCGGTCGCCACGGGTTCGGGAGCGTCGGTCGCCACGGGTGCCGGAGCGTCGGTCGCCACGGGTTCGGGAGCGTCGGTCGCCACGGGTTCGGGAGCGTCGGTCGTCTCGGTTCCGCCGCCACATCCTGCGGTGGTCAGCGCCAAGGCGACGACCACCGCAGGAATCAGGCTCAGACTGTGCCGCCTCATGAACGGTTCACCGAACTAATTGCTGTGTACGTGATTGTTTGCACAGTCTTCTTCCTTTCAGTAGTGCTTATTGGTCAGCCGGCGGCGGCAGCCGCGGCCCGCTCCAGGACATCTGCCCTGAATGAGACAGACTTTGGCCCACCCATGTCGCTCTGCAGTTCGCCATTTTCCCAACCTCCGTCGTACCAAACAAAGGCCATGCCGTGGGTGTCGCCACCGTTCGGCGTGGCGATGTAGTCGGTGACAGTCAAGCTGTCGAGGTTGACGACGATCGTCTCCCAGCCCTTCATGTTAGAGACCCAGATCTCGTTGACGTCGGGGTCTGGGTGTAGGGCGCAGTGGTCGACCGACGAGGCTGATCCACCGAGGTGGAACGGCAGGGTGCCCATATCGCGAGCGGCACTGAAGCTGGTGAGGTCGACGATACCCATCGAGTTACCGACGTTGTGTGTGCCCTCACCCTTGCCATCGATCCAGGCGTGGGTCTCGTCACGATCAAGGCAGATCCCGTACGGGCCGGCGATGCCGGTGCTGGTCTCGTCGACCACCTCGTTGAGCTCGTTGTCGATCTTGTAGAGGTAGCTGCTGTGGCCATCGACGACGTAGGTGAACCTACCGTCTTGGGTGTGGGTGATCCCGATCGGGTGATGCCCGGTGCCCATGATGTAGATGACTTCACCCGTGATCACGTTGACCTTGGCGACACCCGCAGCCGGTGCGTGGACGTCACGCACCTGGTTCGAGCCGACCGAGACGTACACCCACTGGCCGTCAGGCGACGGCGTCGTGAACGGGTGACCGATCGGGGCGACGTCTTGACGTGTGATCGCCTTGATGACCTTATTGTCGTCGTTCGGGTTCAGGATGAAGTGCGGGCCACCGGTGGCGCCGAAGCCCCACTGGAGGATGATGTAGTCATTGCCCTCGAGGTCACTCCAGCCCTGGATGTGGTGAAGCGCCTGACCGCGCAGGCCACCCTCGAACCAGCTCTCTTGCTTGAACAGCTTGGACATCTTCATGGTCTGGGTGTCGATCACGGCGGCATAGTTGTTACGAACGCCGTCGAGTTCTTCGGTCCAACCGACATAGCCCCACTGGCCGTCGGGTGATACACCGACACCGTGTGGGCCACGAACGATCTCGGCCGCATCTTCAAACTTGTACTGGGCGGACGCCACTACCTCTTTGGTATATGCATCGATGGCGTGCCAGCCGACAAAGTTCTCGAAGCCGGGGTCTGCCTTCAACGTCTTGCCTTCGTCGGTGTCCGTGAAGAAGCTGCTGGCGTAGCTCTCACTCGAGAAATACACACGAGGGTGAGCTGCGATGTCCCATGCGTCGGGCCCGCTGGAGTCGAATTCGGCAACCAGATAGAGGCCGCCTCGCTCCGATTCGGATGTTGCCCAGCCATCGCCGAGCGGCTCCGCGGCCACTGCTGGTGCAAGCTCGCCGGCCTGCACAACCATCAGCGTCTCGAGCGTGGCCGTGGCCACCTGTGCCGTTGCGGCGCCAACGTCGGCTTGCGCCTCGGCCAGCTGAGCCTCGAGGTCTGCTACTTCAGCCTTGACGGCATCCACATCGGCCTGAGTTGTACCGTCGCCGGCGCTGTCGCTGGTGCTGTCACCGTCGCTGCCGGAGCAGGCGGCCAACAACAGCGCCGCTACCGCGAGTACCATAGGTACCCCTGATCGTCTTGTTCGTGTCATGTTTGTCCGACTCCTTCGACGTGAAACCGACAGGTGCCGGTTCAATTGGTTCAATCGCCTTTGGTCGCCTTCGCGCACACACAGATGTGTGATTGTGAAAACGTGCACTATGTACCTTCAAGCCCAAGATAGCCCTGGAACGACGACGGCAGACAGGGCCAAAAGGCCCTTCGACATGTCACCTTTTGCCTGGTCAATCGGGTCGGGTCGGCCGTTTGGTGACGCGCTGAACCACATGTCGCCCCAAACGTGCTGTACCCACCAGATCACATGGCGGTCTGGCCGTAGACCTCGATCTCGATCGCACCGGTGTTGCCACCAGTGGACGTTTCAACATCGATCCGAACGACCAGGGCCACCGTGTCTAGCAGCCCGATCGAAAGGCCCGGGCCGGCCTCGAACGGCCCGTACACCGTGCCGTCGATCGTGGCGGTGAACGACGTGGTGACCGACGTGCCGTCGGACATTTCGCGGGTCCGGAAACCGACACCCTTGACCTGCATTTCTTCGCCAAATTTGAGGACGATGTAGGCGTCGTCGCCGTCGCCGGCAGATGACCACTCGGTCGATCCATCACCATCGATCGCGTTGGCGCCTGCAAAAGCATCTGAGTACTCAGAGCTGACGTCGATCACCTTTGCCATATCGGCGACATTGTCGGCCGGCGGCTTAGGACCCTCGACTGCACCGGCTCCCGGCTCGTAGGTGAACTGCATCAGATCGCTCTGGTACAGCGCTCCGTCGGGGCCGATCGCCGAGACCTGATACGAGTAGGTTTGCCCACCCTCGAGACCGACCATCACCGGGTGATGGTCGGTGTGCCCACCGCCTGCCATATCACTGTCGGTGGCGATCGACCCGAGCTCAGCAGTCGGGCCGTATGACACGGCGCACGCGACGTCGAGCGAAGTGACGACCCGCAACACGGCACCGTAACCGGACGAATCGGGTTCGATGACGATCTCGGTTGCCTGAATGTCGGCGAAGTCACCGACCCCATCGGTTCGCACGACCACGGCAGCAGCGTCATCGGACCCACCCATGTCGCCGCCGACGACCACAGCAGCGTCAGGCAAGCTCGCAGCACTGTCGGCCTCGGACCCACCCATGTCGCCGCCCATCCCTGCGGACTGGCTAGCGGGACTATCGCCAACGATCGACGCTGTGTCGCTGCCGGTATTGCGGAGGAAGTAGAAGCCAATCAAAACAGGGATCACTACCACGGCCGCAGCGGCCAGCAGAAGCGGTCCGCTGCGTGTCGGCGGTGTATCTACCAGCTCGACATCGTCTTGAGTATCCGACACGTCAGACTCCATTCCCGTTTTAGCTCCACACCGTGAACAGGTATCCAGTAACGGTGTGGAACTTGTAGGTGATCATGAGCGCGCCAAGCACGATCATGACGACCGCACTCACGGCCCCGATCACCGGCTGTGCTTTGGTCAACCATTTGGCTACCGGCGCCGCCCGGGCCATCAAAAACGCTGCGAGCAAGAAGATCACGCCGACGCCTGCGGAGAACATCAACATGATCAGTCCACCTGCAATCGGGGAGCCAGATGCACCGGCGAACAGCAACAGGGCGGTCAGTACCGTTGCTGAGAAGCACGACAGGCACCCGACGGCGAACGTCGAACCCATCACCGCCGAAGCGACCCAACCGGTCTGTGTCGGACGATTGAACACCGGCAGCTTGCAGACAACCGGGACCCGCGCTTGGCTTGCCATCCGGATGCCCATCAGTACAACGGCAACACCAGCGATGATCGAGACGGGTCTGGCGTACGTTCCGACCGTGTTCGAGCGGCTGACGGATGCGGCGACGTACCCGGCGATCACACCACCCGCCGTGTAGACCGCCGTGAAACCACCGACGAAGAAAAGTCCTGTCATCAACACCCGGCGCTCGGCGACGGCCTTGCCGACGCCCGCCGCCGCAGTGCTGGACAACACCGATGTGTAGTAGGCCGTGAGCAACAGCAAACATGGCGTGAGCGCGGCGAGCATGCCGCTGAAGATCGCCGCGATCGCTCCGAGCGAGAGCGCAGGCATGCTGAAGTTGCCCGTTGTCGCCGTGGCGTCGGTCGGGTTGAGTACACCGAGACCGAAGGGCAGCGGCTGGGTCCACTCCATGGTCAGGTCGGTTCCGTTGTCCCATGAGCCGGCGACTGCCAGCGTTTCGCCTTCGTCGAGGATCAGGTTGCCGTCGACGTCTTCAGCCGAAAACAGCACCTGAGATGCACGGTGGTGCGGCGAGTCGCTGATGATGCTGATCTCTGTCGCCACATACAACCCCGAGCGGGTCACGATGGCGAGGTCGGGGAGAGTGCTGGAGAGGTCCTCGATGTGGGTCGTCTCGAAGAGCAAAAATGCCATGGTCGGGGTGCCGTCGGTCGGGGGTTCGGCCCTTCCTGACCAGTTGTAGTACCAATCTGGTGCGTACAGGAGTTGAATCTCCATGCTGCCCTCGCCGTCGGCGGTGCGCAGCAAGGCATCCGTGACCTCGGGCTGCGAGATCACGGTCGCGTCCGCGTCGGATGACTCGAGTTTTTCGCCGCCCGTAATCGTTAGCAACAAAATCAACGCGGCAACCGACACCAGGGCGAGCACGCCTGCTGTTGTCAACACCTGCCGGCGAGCCCTGCGCCGCTGCACCTGTTCGCCAACTTCCGCCATCGCGTGGGGGTCGGCGATTCGTGGCTCGAGCGTGAAGGTCTCGGCTTCGTCTTCGAGCGGAGAGTTGAGGAGGTCTTGGTTCATTGTGCTACTCCGGCCATACATAGATGACGAGCGAAACGTCGTCTGGGCTGTCAAAGGTTGGGTGCGAGATGTGGGTGTTGATCCCCCATGCGCCGAACATCGAGAAGTCGAAGCTGGCCGAGTAGTGGCCGTCGCCAATGTTTCGAAACTGGGTGCTGAACGGTCCGTGTGGCATGACATCCATATCCCAGATAGTTGAGATGGTGGCGTCGTCGACGACCTCGCCCTCGGGAGTGGTCAAGCGAATGTCGATGTCGATGTCGAAGAAGGTCGGCGGATAGGGGCTCAACGACACCTCCATTTGGAGGTTGTCCGAAAGGGCGAGCACCTCGCCGTTGCGAAGTGATTCGGTTTCTCCGTCGAGTACGTACTTGAGTCTGGCTGTCTCGGCTGGCTGCAGAAATGCGTCGAGCGAGGAGACCTCCTTCACCTCTCCACCCTCACCGCCGCCGCCGCCGCCGACAAAAATGGCAATCGAGAAGGCGGCCAGTAGCACGACGGCGGCGCCAACGAAAGGCAAATACCTACGAAGCTGGCTGCTTGAACGGCTCGCAGGCTTCGTCGGTTGCATGGCAGGCTGAGGCGTCTCGACATCGCCAGATCGACTTGCCGTCAGACGCTCTGAGTGCACGGCGTCGCGCTGTGTTTGCTGGAGATTCGTCAAGGTCATGTTTCTCTATCATGCCGTCGCGGCGATTGCCAGGCATGACATCGTCAGCGTAGGGAGGGATCGAGTGATCCACTAGGGTCGAAAGTCCGGACCTTCACCGGACTTCTTGCTGTCCAACTTTCACCGGGCCCTCCCGATCTCGGGCACAGGGCCTCAGATCCGCTCGATTATGACGTTCAGCTTCATCGCCTTGGTCGTCGGCCACTTCTTGTTGGTCGTGATGAGGCGATCAGCTCCCGAGATCGCTGCTGCCGCGATCACCAATGCATCAGGCAACCGCAACGACCGATGCCTTGCGCGAAGGACAGGCGCCCGAGTTGCGATCTCTGAGGTCAGTTCCACGACAGGCGCAGGCAGCCGATCTATCACCGTGCGGACCAGTTCGATTGTCGTCGTCCCGCTCCGAGCCGGGCCGACGAGACGCTCCGCAAGCGCCGACGCTGCGATCGACAGCCGGTGGTTGACGATCAACAGGACATGGCTGATGTGTCGATTCGAGAGCTACGCAACCACGGCGGTGACGTCGTTGATCGCGTGGCCCGTGGTGAACGCGTGACGGTGACGCGCCGCGGTAAGCAGGTAGCCGAACTCCGTCCCCTGCGCTCGGGCGCGGTGCCCATCGCAGAGCTGATGCGTCGGCGCGCCCACCTTCCTCTGGTTGACCCTGACGAGCTGCGCCGCGATCTCGATTCCGTGATCGACGCATCATTGTGAACAAGCCCGGCGTTCTCGACACGACACGCTGATCCTTCTCGGGCGGATCACGGCAATCGATGCTCTGCCCGACTCAGCATTCATCACTGCAGTCACCCTGGCGGAGCTGTCTGTCGGCCCGCTCGTGGCCACGACCGACGAAGACCGTGTCGCACGCCAAGCCCATCTCCAGGCCGCCGAAGCAGACTTCGATCCGCTTCCTTTCGATGCTGCCGCCGCGAGAGCGTTCGGCGGTGTCGCGACGTCGTTGAGGCGCAGCGGCCGCAAAGCAACAGCGCGGACCTACGACGCGATGATCGCTGCGACCGCAGTCGCAGCCGAACTACCGGTGTACACCTGCAATCCGAGCGACTTTATCGGAATCGATAGGCTCGAGGTCGTAGAAGTACCCCATCCCGATTCACGACTGACCGCTCGCGATTGTGGCGAGCGATACCGAGTACTCGACACCTGCATATCGCCAGAAGCCGAGTCGCCAGTGGGACGTGTCGGACCGCGATTACGCGCGGGTTGTCAGAGATTCGCGCGCGTGGCACAATCGTGACCATGTCGACTGATTCATTGCGGAACGTGAAGGACCGGTTCTCCGAGTTCGTTGACCGAGTCGACCGTGAGCACGAGCGCATCGTTGTCACCCGAAACGGTCGACCCGCCGCCGTTCTGATCAGCCCGGATGACCTCGACAGTCTCGAGGAGACCCTCGAACTGCTCGGCGACCACGCCGCGATCAAGGAACTCGTCGCGGCTGAAGCGGCTGTCGCCGCTGGCGATGTGGTCCGCGGCGTGGATGCCGTCCGAGCGTTACGCCCATCGCCAGGGCAATGACCGAAGCTCGGTACGAACTCGTCGTTGCCCGTCCAGCAGTGCGGGCGATCGCCGAAACTCTGCCCGAGGCGATCAGTGCCGCCGTCATCGACTTCATCACCGGATCGCTGATCGAAAATCCCCGGCGCGTCGGTCGAGAGTTGCGCAACGAACTCGCTGGTATCCACAGCGCACGCCGGGGGAGCTACCGCGTCCTGTATCGGATCGACGAGAGTGAGCGAACAGTGACGGTGCTCCGCGTCGACCACCGCGGCGACGTCTACCGAACGCCCTGAGTTCTGGCCGGACGAACTGATCCGCAATCATGGGCGGTCAGTGGCGCATCGCGCCAGCGATGCCGTGTGGCGACCGGCGAATATGGATGACAGGTCCAGACGCCCTCGATTCAGGGCTCCTGACGTATCCATCACCATCGCCTCGCGTTGGACATGCAGCTGCCGGTGATCGTCGATCGCTTCGACCTGCAGTTCGACATCGAATTCGTGGAACCTGTCATCGAGGTAATTCGAGCCTTCGGAATCGGGGATCGCGTCGACGAACTCGGCGTCCTCCCGTCGCTCGGCGATGAGGGCCTTACGTTCGGCCCGCTTGGCCCAGTCAACGTCGACGGGACCTACGTAGTAGCGGACCTCCTGAATGAGCGCCGGCCAACACGACGGTCAGGGATTCCCAGACGGCCATGTGGATGACTTGGCGTCGTGTCAGACCCGTCAGTCGCGCCGTGGCGAACTCGGCTCGGCGATCGGCAGCGGAGATGACCGCGGCATTGATCATGGCGATGATGACGCACACCGAGATCAGTCCCAGCACGGCCAGCATGTAGTTCTGGGTGTCTTCGTGTTGGTTGTCGATGTCGTTGTGAGCCCACTCTTCGAGGCGGGAGACCGTCACCTTGGAGGGCCCGTCGGTGGACGTGTCGACGGCTAGATCCGCGCCTCATGCTCGATGCTCATGGGGCGGTAAGTTCCTTGAGTCGCTGGACTTTGCGCCTCGAGGTCATCCGTGACCAGCGACGTCACAGATGACCGCCCGTGATGACTGCCCGGGCGGGTGCCTTCCGCTGCAACTTCACTGGGTTCGAAGATGCTGGGAGCGATCTGCGCCTTCGTCGGCGCCGACGACCGTTGCGCCGAGGATTCGGCGTGGCTTTCCGGTCGACGTCGCGCGGCTCGCCGCGATCTCAGGTCGCGGCGATCGAGCCGTATCGCCGTACAGCGGCTTCATGGATGAGCAGCAGGGTTCCCCATATGGCGAGCGGCCGATGAAACCAGATGCCGTCGCCGTCGGCGACGTCGACCAGCAGGAGCATTGTGATCGTGGATGCGAAGACGGTTTCGTGGGTACGCAGGATCGGGTGCCGAGGTGATCGCATGCGTTGCGAGCGAGTCCGGGCGAGCGCAGTATGGAGTCCGAGTGCAGCTCCCCAGGTGATCAGTGGCCACTGGATCCAGGTGGCTCCACCTTCGGCGACGTCAATCAGGGCAAGTACCGCCATAACCGCTGCGAACGTCAACGCATGGATGCGCAGCAGGGCCGATCGGGCGAACCCCTCGCTCGCCCGAGCAGGTTGCACCGTGGCAGTCGTGGCGGCGGAGTTCTCGACGGGGCCCAGCCAGGCCGACGTCCATCGACCGCAGGCTTCGGCGAGCTTGCTCATCAGGTGCAGCGAGGCGATTAATGACAGCGTTCCGAGGGGTACGAGCAGCCACGCCCATGGTGAGCTGGTGATGTCTTCGAGCCGCGAGCTCAATGTCCAGTCGCCGAACGAGTGGTCGTCGGAGTAGCGGACGTAGAACGGGGCGTATGCGACCGTTGCCGACGTTGTCAGCAAGCCGACTGCCGCGGTGAAGGTGGCGACGCCAACCGGGAATCGCAGCAGTACGAAACCGAGTTCGCGCCACCGTGCTCGGTCGGTGCTCATCGCCCGTAGCCGACTCCACAGGTTGCCGGTGGGCGCATCGAAGCGAGCGGGGGAGAGCTGTTGGCTGAGGAGTGTGTTGGCGGTCACCCGCTCGATGTTGGCGATCGTGCGGGTCAGGTACCAGCATCCGATCAGCGCAGGGATGCCGAGCAGGGCGATGAACAGTGTGCTGATGCCGATCGACACAACGCTGACCAGCAGGCTGAACCAGAGGATCCCCATCGGCAGGCCGAGCAGCAGGTAGGCGATGTTGCGGTAGCTCTGTGGGTCGGAGCCGACACCGAGGGTTCGCCGGAGCCGTGAGGGATCTCGACGCCCGTCAACGATCGCCGTGGTCGGCAGGTTCGGGGTGCGACTCGCGAGTTGCGTGATGGTGGTATTCATGTGGATCTCCGAGAGGTGTGGTGATTCGAGTGGTGCCACACATCTCACGAACCGGGGGGAATCCGTGAGATGTGCGGGCCCGTGCGAAGCGAAGGGGGTGGGCGGCCGGAGTGCTGTGCGCACTTCGGCCACCCGGGGGATCAGCTGGCGGGGGATCAGCTGGCGATTGCGTCGAGCACGTTCAGCTTCCCGGCTCGGCGGGCCGGTAGCCAGGCTGCTATCACGCCGGCGGCGGCGGCGACGATCATCAACACGATGATGTTGACGAATGGGATCGCGGTCGTTGCTGCGAACGACGGCGGCATGGCTACCACGAGGCCCCATCCGAAGAACAGGCCGAGGCCGACGCCGAGCACGGCACCGAATGTGGCGACCAGTGCTGCTTCGAGGCGGACCATGCGGCGGAGTTGGCGGCGGGTCATGCCGACTGCCCGAACCAGGCCGAGCTCGCGGGTGCGCTCGAACACCGACAGGGCCAGTGTGTTGGCGATCCCGATCAAAGCGATGATCACGGCGAGGGCGACCATCACGTTGACCATGGTGAGAACCTCGTCGATCATGCCGACGATTCGCGCCCGGAACTCGTCGCTGGTCTCGATGTTGGCAGCCGGGAACTCGTCGCTCAGGCCGGCGACCAGGGCATCGATCGCTGCCGGTGACGCACCGTCAGAGACTGACACGGCGAGCCATTCGGCCGTCTGGGGTATACCGGCTTCGGTGAGCACGCTGTAGTCATACAGGTAGTCCTGGGTCATGATCGCACCTTCGTCGAACAGCCCGACGATCGTCGTCTCGATCGTTGCGCCGTTGGCGAAGTCGGTGGTGAGGACGTCGCCGACGGTGGCGTTGATCTGCTCGGCTTTGTCGACGTGCACGAGGATCGGGTTCGCCACGTTGGTGGCGAGCGAGCCGTCTTGCATGTCGAGGTCGAGCAGCGATTCGATCTGGTTGAAGTCGAACCCGACCGCGTCGGCAACTACGCCGTCGACTTGGGCCTCGAACAGGGTGAACCCTGTTGCTGCGGTGACCACGTCTGAGTGGCGGATGTCGCTGGCGAGCGTGGCGGGGAACTCGACGTCTTCGAGGTCGTCGGTCAGGTAGTACTCGGCTTTGGCTGTCTGTTCGAAGGTCGACCCGATCGTTTTCTTGATCGACTCACCGACGACGAGGGCTGTCGACACCAGCGCCAGCCCGATCATCAGTGCCGCCGCCGTGGTTGCGGTGCGACGCGAGTTGCGGGCTGCGTTCCTTTGGGCCATGTGACCGGCGACGCCGGCCGTCTTGCGCATCGGCCAACCCAACACGCCGGTGACAGCACCGACGGCGAGCGGGCTGAGCAGCGTGACACCGAGGAACATGGCGATCACACCGAACGCCATCGTGGCGACGGTCGCCGTGGTCGATCCGACACCGGACAGTCCGGCGGCGCCGGCGAGCACGCCGAGACCGAACAGGCCGAAACCGCTGATCTTGCGGGTTCGGGAACCGGCAGCACCGGCTTCGGCACCGCCGTTGAGGGCGGTGATCGGCGGCACTGTGGCGGCCCGGCGTGCCGGGCCGACGGCTGCCAGCATCGTGACACCGATCCCGATGGCGACTGCGACGACGAGGGTGCGGGTGGCGAGAATCAGTGGGTAAGCGGGAAGATCGGCACCCATCAGGCCGAACAGGGCGTCGAGGCCCTTGGCGACCAGGATGCCGCCACCGATACCACCCGCCGAGGCGAGCACACCGACCACGAATGCTTCACCCAGCACCGACCGCCGGATTTGCCGTGGATCGGCTCCGACCGTGCGCAGCAACGCCAGCTCACGGATCCGCTGACTGAGCACGATCGCGAAGGTGTTGTAGATGATGAAGATCGACACGAACAGTGCGACGAACCCGAAGCCCAGCAAGATGTTGCCGATGATGTTGATGTCGTCGGTGAATTCGGCGGTGGTCTCGGCCAGCACGGCGGCGTGGTCAATCACGGAGGCGGTCGGAATCGCAGCGGCGATCGCGGCCTGCACATCGACGGCATCGGCCCCTTCGGCGACTTCGACGCTGACGTTGGTGATCCCGTCGAGCCCGAACAGCTCGCTCGCTTCGGCGGTGTTCATCTGCATCAACACGGCGCCGAGCGTCGAGTTGTCGGCGCCGAACGAGGACGTGCCCGACAAGGTCAGATTGACCCGACCATCAGGAACGAACAGCTCGTAGCTGTCACCGATCACGAACCCGTGCTTGGCAGCCGAGTCGAGATCGATCGTGAATTCGCCGACATCGGGCGCTGCGCCGTCGATCAAGGTGAACGCACTCAGCTGTTCGTTGTCGATCCAGTTGAACGCCAACTGTGGCGGCCCTTCGGTCGTGATGTAGTCGCCGTTTGCTTTGATCGGGCGGACAGCGTCGTCTGCGGCTTCGATGACGGCGACAGCGTCGGCGACACCGTCGACAGTGGAGACAGCGGTAACCGTCGACATCGGCAACGGTGCGGCGTCGCCGAAATCTGCAACGTTGCGGACTTCGATGTCGACGCCGGCGGTGATGTCTTCGGACACGGTAGTGAAGCTGCTGCGCAGCCCGTCGCCGAGCACGAATGCCGACACGACGAAGCTGACGGCGAGCATCACGCCGAAGGTGGTGAGGGCGAAACGTACCTTGTTCGCCAGGAGGTTCTTGATGGTGAGTCGAAACATGACCGGGGTCCTATCTGCGTGTCGTGGGTGGTTCAGTTGCTGAGTCGACGCATTTGGTCGAGTACAGCATCGGGGGTCGGATTGATGAGCTGATCGGTGATCCGACCATCAGCGAGGAAGACGACCCGGTCGGAGTAGCTGGCAGCGACGGGGTCGTGGGTGACCATCACGATCGTCTGTCCGAGGTCTCGAACTGCGTGGCGCATGAATGCCAGAATTTCTGAGCCGGTGGTGCTGTCGAGGTTGCCGGTCGGCTCGTCGGCGAAGATGATCTGGGGGCGCGACGCCAACGCTCTGGCGACGGCGACACGCTGCTGCTGACCGCCGGACAGTTCGCTTGGGCGATGCTTGAGGCGGTTCGTGAGGCCGACGGTGTCGATCACGTTGTCGACCCAGGCCTTGTCGGGCTTGGTGCCGGCCAGGTCCATCGGGAGCGTGATGTTCTCGATCGCCGTCAATGTCGGCACCAGGTTGAACGCTTGGAAGATGAAGCCGAGCCGGTCGCGGCGCAACAGGGTCAGCTGCTTCTCGCTGGCGGTGGAGATGTCGACATCGCCAACGGTGGCCGAGCCGCCGCTCAGGCGGTCGAGCCCGGCCATGCAATGCATCAGGGTCGACTTGCCTGAGCCCGAGGGGCCCATGATTGCGGTAAACTGGCCGGCGGCGAAGTCGACGTCGACGTTGTCGAGTGCGAGTACTTCGGTGTCGCCCTTGCCGTAGACCTTGGTGGCGCCACGAGCGGATGCGGCGGCAACGGTGGTTCCGGAAACGTTGGGTGGATCGAGGAGGAGTGTCATTGGAGTGTCTCTTTCGTGTTGATAACGAGCGGTTGTTGTGACGCTTTCAACGGTAAGAAATCGAGGCCTCCAGATCGTCCGGCGAAGGCGTGATCCTGACTCCGCACAAAGTCTCGACATCAGCCCACCTCCGGTCCCCAGAAGGGAGGGCGGCGCGGTCGTTCTGAGCGCCCCGTGTATGACCAATTGAGGACTCGGAGCGAACGGCCGTCATCCAAATTGGGGAACGGATCCGGGCCCGCTGCCGGTGCTCGTTCCACATGGCCCAACTCACGGACGACTTCCGACGCCACACGGACGCGGACAAGGCCCCTCTCGCTCGGTGATCCGGTCGGAGGATCGAAACGTTCGAGAAGGGCCTCACCGATCCGGGCCGATGGGCCAGGTAAGTCAGGACGCAGGTGCTGTGATGTCGACCGCGTGTCAACGGTGGTCAGCAGTTTGACGCCGAGCAACGCGCCTGCGTGGTTGCAGTCTTTCGCCGATTGCTCGATGGACGGCGGCCGCCGCCTCGAGCTGACGGTGACGCTGTTCGTGGAGCATCAGTTGGTGTTGTGGGTGGACGTAGTTCGTGGGAGTTCTCTCTTTGTGGATTCGAGTGGTTGTCGTTTCAGTGTGAAACACAGAATGCGTCCGGTCGTCCGGCCGACGTGTGATCGCGGCTCCGCCGATGGTCATGTCCTCATGCGCCTCGACTCCCCCGAACGATGGTCGACGATGTCGGCGATTGGAGAGGCGGGTCGTGAGGAACAAGAGCGCGAACGCCAAGCCGGCGCCGATCGCGACGTCGAAAACGAAATGGTGGCCCGTGACGATGACGACGAGGCTCGTCAGGACCGGGTGGACGATGCCAACGATCCTGACGATTCGATGGGCCGACAGATGCCAGATGGCGTACCCGACAAGGATTGCCCAAGCGACATGCATCGATGGCATAGCCGCGAACTGATTGGCGCTTTCGCTTCCGGCGATCGCATACGGGTCTGGCCCGAACGTGGCACCGGCATCGACAAACCCGGGCAGCATGCGCGGCGGGGCCATCGGCACGATCAGATGGATGACGAGCGCGACTGCGCTGCATCCGATGAGTGAGTTCCGCACGACGGCGAACACGGTCGCCCGACGGCGCCAGAAAGCCAACGCGATCACGGTCAGCGTGAGCGGGAAGTGCAGCAGGTAGTAGGTGTTCGCGACCACGAACGCCTGCGGCCAGTCGATGGCTGATTGCAGGGCGCCCTCGATGTCGATACCGAGCGCCGATTCCACGTCGAGCAGCCGTGATGCGTTGCCGATCGCTGCTTGTTGCGTGTCGCTCGTGAGATTTCGGACGGTGGCGTAGACGAACCACAGGGCGGCAAGAACGAGCACATTGGCAGGCGCATCGATGTGGCGCAGCCGAAAGCGCACGATTGAGCTGGTCGCCGCATGTCGGGCGGGAGCGATGTGTGAATCGAGGGTGAGCGTCATGTTGATATGCCTTGTTGACCGGGCTTGACCGGGCCAAGCGGATACCCCAACGGTAAGAAATCGAGGCAGCCGGGTCGTCCACCGAAGGCGTGATCGTGGCTCCTCACTTGGGGCGACCGTGACGAAGGCCCGACTCACTCAACACGGTGAGGGTGACCCGATTCGCGGGGTCGGGATTCATCACATTGACGGAAGCACCATCAACCGGATGCCGGATGGCCTCGAGCGCTCCGCACACTACGGTCGGAGCATGAGCCGAAAGCTGGCAACGTCGTCGAGCACGATCAGGGGGTGGCTGAAAGAGCCGACCATGATGGCCGACGTTTTGTTCGCAGGATTGGTCGGTGTCATCTCCGTCGTCGAAGCCTCGTCGCCCGAGATTTCGACGTCGGCCGGCGCAGATACGTTCGCGTACGTCACCATCGTGATCGCCGCCGCCAGCTTGATCATTCGGCGCCACATGTCGATCGCGGTGCTCGTGATCGTGTCGACGGTGTTGGCGACCTTCTATCTCCGCGATGGCGGCGACTTCCTCTCCATGCTCGGTATCGCTCCGTTCTATGCGGTCGCCGCCCACAGCAACCAGCGGCGGCGGGCGTGGATCGCGTTGCTCGTGGCGGGGCCGGCGCTCTTTGCAGCCGCCAGTATCAGCGTTCTCGATCGACCCGACGGCTACGACATCAGCAGCGCCGCCAGCATGTGCGCGTTCATCGCGGGTGTCTCCGTGTTCG
Source organism: uncultured Ilumatobacter sp. (assembly GCA_937919625.1). Lineage (GTDB taxonomy): Bacteria > Actinomycetota > Acidimicrobiia > Acidimicrobiales > Ilumatobacteraceae > Ilumatobacter. The sequence continues at coordinate 54,191 of CALFRK010000046.1, read as the reverse complement.
GTGTCCTCGTCCGTAATCGGCAGGCGATCTTCGCCGACTCGGAGGAGCGGGCGGCTGCCGCGGAGGCTGACCGCCAGGCCAGCGCGCAACGAGCGGTCGCTCAAGAACGCAGCCGGATCGCCCGCGAGATGCACGATGTCGTCGCCCATGGCATGAGCATCATCGCAGTACAAGCCGCGGCGGCCCAGGAAATCGTCCACACCGACCCCGACAAGGCCGCCGTAGTCCTCGGTCGAATCGAGAACGTCGGCCGCCAATCGCTCAACGAAATGCGGCGGATGCTCGGCGTGCTCCGCAACGGCGACGAGGACACGACAGCGTCGCTGGCGCCACAACCCAGCCTCGCCGACGTCGATTCGGCGGTGGCGCACTCGGCGGACGCCGGTATCGCGACGAAGCTCGTTGTCAACGGCCAGCGGCGCGAACTCGCACCAGGCATCGAACTCGCGGCATTCCGGATCGTGCAGGAAGCCCTGACCAATGTGTTGAAACACGCCGGGCAGAGGGCGTCTGCCACCGTGACCATCAGCTACGCCTCGGACGCCGTCACGATCGAGATCAACGACGACGGGCGAGGGGCGGTCTCCTCGCTCACAAATGCCGGCGGCGGCAACGGATTGATCGGGATGCGCGAGCGAGTCGAGATCTATGGCGGAGAACTGTCTGCTGGGCCTCGAACCGGAGGCGGGTACACGGTCCGAGCCGTGCTCCCCACCGACGACACCGAGGGGCGACCAAGCGTCGCCTCGACCACCACGTCGCCCTCGCAGAGTCGTGACCCGAACAAATGAGCCGCCAAGGCGCGTCGGAGGTCAGAACCACAACCATCGTTGGCCGTTGGCGAGCGGTCAAACGCTGGGTTGCGACGCACTCGTTTGCGATCAACGCGTCGGTCTTCAGCGTGCTCTGTCTGTTGTCGGTCAGCGACGTCTTGTTCAATGCAGGCGACCGTGGTCGCCACGCTGACGTCTTCGCCTACGTGCTGTTGTTCGGGCAGACGCTTCCCCTGGCGTTTCGACGTCGATACCCCTTGGGATCGATGTACACGGTGTGTGTCTCGATCGGGCTGTATTGGGTTCTCGACTATCCGCTCGGGTTCGATGGCGCCGCAGTGATTGCCATCTACAGCGGCGCTGCCTACGGTCTCGCCCGTCGCCGTACGTGGAAACACATCACTATCGCGATCGCGACGGTGACCGCACTCGGCCTGATCCCGTGGTTTCGCGGGCAACAAGACGACGGGGCGATCGTCGCCTTTGCATTCGCCGCCGTGCACCTTGCGGCAGCGCTGCTTGGCGAGGTCGTGTATCAACGCCGCCAACGCATCGCTGATCTCGAGCAGCGAGCGATTCAAGCCGAAGAAAACCTCGAACTTCGAGCCCACATGGCCGTCGCCGACGAACGTCAACGGATCGCCCGCGAGATGCACGATGTCGTGGCCCACGGCATGAGCGTGATCGCCGTGCAGGCAGCCGCCGCCCAGGAGATCGCCAGAACGGATCCAGACAAGACGGTCGAAGTACTGGCGAACATCGAAACGGTCGGGCGCGATTCGCTCAACGAACTGCGCCGGATGCTCGGCGTGCTTCGCGACACCCACCAGCCCGGGTCCTCACTCGCCCCGCAACCGAGCCTCGACGACCTGGCCGGCGCCGTCGCCCAGTCGATGGGCGCCGGTCTTCCGACGCAGCTCGTCATCAACGGCCGCCAACGCCCTCTGCCGGCAGGCATCGAACTTGCCGCCTACCGCATCGCGCAGGAAGCGCTCACCAACGCCCGCAAGCACGCTGGAGATTCGGCGTCGGCGACCGTGTGCCTCTCGTACCTCGACGATTCGATCACGATCGAGGTCACCGATGACGGGGTGGGCGCCATGTCATCACTCGCCACGACCGGGGCCGGCAACGGCCTGCTTGGGATGCGCGAGCGGGTCGCGATCTATGGCGGCGAGCTGGCCGCAGGCGCCCGACACGGCGGCGGCTATTCGGTCCGCGCCACGCTGCCCGTCGCCGACACCGATCATCGACCGAGCGTGGCATCGGCCGCCTCAACAACCCCCAAGGAAATCTCATGACCATCAGAGTCGCAATCGTCGACGACCAGGCATTGATGCGCGACGGCTTCACCATGATCCTCGACGCCCAACCCGACATCGACGTCGTCGGCGACGCCGAGAACGGCCGGCTCGGCGTCGAACTGTGTCAACGCACCAGACCCGACGTGGTGCTGATGGACATCCGGATGCCCGTGCTGGACGGGATCGAGGCCACGAAGTTGATCGCCGCCGACGAGGATTACACCACGAAAGTGCTCGTGTTGACCACGTTCGACCTAGACGAATACGTGTACGGAGCGATGCGCGCCGGCGCCAGCGGATATCTGCTGAAGGACACACCGGCAAAAGAACTCGTTGCCGCCGTTCGCGTGATCGCCGCCGGCGACGCACTGCTCTCGCCATCCGTGACGAAACGCCTGATCGAGGAATTCGCTCGCAAACCCGAACCAGAGGCGTCGACTGCCTCACTGCCGACCGATCTCACCGAACGAGAACACGAGGCACTCGAACTGCTCGCTCAGGGGCTCAGCAACCGCGAAATCGCGGAGGCCATGTTTGTGGGCGAAGCAACCGCCAAAACCCACGTCAGCCGACTACTCACCAAACTTGGGGTGCGCGACCGAGTGCAAGCCGTCGTGCTCGCCTACGAGACCGGTGTTGTGCAACCCGGCGCTCCGCCCCGATGACCGAGTGGAGGAAAGGCGATCACCGTCGAGATCGACCACTCCGATTTGGCGGCGAGCGACACCGTAAACAAGACACCCCAACGTCCTACGCATTGCCATGCACGGTAGACGTTGCCACCCCCGCGCTGGTTCCAGACTGAACTCACCCGCTCAGCTCGAGAAGGCTTCCGGACGTCCAGCACCAGCACACTTCGACGCACAGAATCCAAACCCAGCGGCACCAAACGCGAGCGTCCCGGCCTCGACCAAGCTCTCGCAGCAGTACGCAGAGGTGACACACTCGTTGTACAACCAGATCTATATCACGGCGACCGACTCGCTCGGCTATATCGCCGGTTCTGCGGCGCGGCCAGGAGCGTTCGGGGTCGCGATTCCCTAGTGGGTGATCGTTGCCGACCGAGCGATCGAACGTGTCGATAGCGCGCACGGCAACGTGCTCGACCACCTGCGCATTCTGTGCGCGGCGACGCGAGTCGCATGAGTTCACCGTGTCGGGAACCACGGCAGTCGTCGCAGCGTCTAAGTTGTGCAAGCGGCTCGAACCCCGGAGGTCGGCGTGAATCGATCAGCGCTGTTTCTGGCAAGCGGTGTGCTCGTCCTATCGATGCCCGGTTGCGGATCGAGCGGGTGACGAGACTGAACCGGTCACCTTCGAGGAGTATGTAGGGTCGTTCATCACCGACTACGACCCGGCGTCATCGCTGTCGGACCTGTCTGCCCGTTCGACCGTGGCGACCGAGGCGCAGCTCATCGACATCGAAGACGGTGCGATATTCGGCTCCTCACCGGAGGACGATTCAGCGAACCACTCCGTCAACCTGATCTTCGAGACCGCCACCGGTGACCGCTACTACGTGGAGCTATCGCGACCCGTCTACATGTCGGTCGACGAGCTGCGATCGGCGATGCCGCTCGGCGCGTCAAGTGTGATCTACCTGAAGCCGAACAACGATCCCCGCGACGAGAACTTCTTCAACGTGCGCGAAGGCCCCACATGGTTCTTCACGACCCCGCAGGGCTGGGTACTTGCCGATCCCGACCAAGGGATCATCACGCCGCTGGAGGGACCTGGCAGCCTCGGCTTCGACCCACCAGCGGGTGGCGAAACCGACCTCCAGGCGTGGCTGGTCGACCCGAAGGCTGCGTCAGCGTGACTGTGCCCGCGTCGTTCACGACCCGCTGACGCGAAGAGCGCCAGCACCCCGCCACGTCCCGACACGCTCTGGAACCGGCAGACTCCTCGCTGGCTGGCCGACGCTGATCGCACAGACTGGCGCTCGATAGTCCGTTGGCCGGCCGTGAAACTCGCGCCGCATTGCGGCCCACGCCACACATCGCATGACCCACTGGATCGACGCGACAGGAGTGTCACCAAACCCCTGGCAGGCGCAATGCGCCCGATGCGCCCATATGGGCGCCTCGGCGATGTTCCGGTGAACATCGTTCTGTGCGCGCGTTATGTGCGGATCGCGTATTCGTGAGGTGATGCAAATCTACAGTTCGGTGCTCGTGTGTCAACCGCTGCGCGCAGCGATCATCTCGGCGTACTGCTCGGCCGTCAGGTAAGCGGAGTACGCGACGAAGTCGGCAAGCTGATGATTCTGTTCGCTCGCTACCCAATCTGCGAGGAAGTCATGGCCTTCCAGGCTCCAGTCGTGACCTTTCGTGCCAAGACAACGGACGCGCAGGATGCTGAGAGACCTCGTTGTGTCGGCGTCGGGCAGCAGCAAGACGACCGTGCAGCCAGCGAGCGCCGACTGGATCGATTCGAAGAAGGACACATCCTCGAAGTGCGAATGACCAGCGCCGAAAGCGACGATTGCACCTGGGTGATCGCGCACGACGCCAAGTCCGGCGGCCACCCTTGCTGGTTGCCACCACCGGTGAGCACGAACGAAACCCTCACATTCGATCTTCTCCTCGAAGGAAGTCAGCGGCTGTGCGGACGCTGTGTAGTACGAGTCACCGACTTCGTCAACATCGACGAAACTCGCACCAACCGAAGCCGCGAGCAAGGGTCCGACCGTGGACTTCCCCGCAGCGGGCGGCCCAATGAGTACAACAGTCCTCATCGCGTCATTGTTGCCGATGCCCACTCCCTGCCCCGAATGCCCGGTCGGGAGCAAGAACGCAAGCGTTCACTCGACTACAGAAGTGCGGACGCCGACGCGCCGATCGGTGAGCGTCACGCGGTTGTCGGTGCCCGCGAATCTATGCGATTGATCTGGGCGGCTCCGCTCGACATCGCAGCTTCCGCGTCGGCACCTTGATGATGTGGTGTATGTTTGGTGTATGTCACGCACCAACATCGACATCGACGATGAGCTCTGTCAGCGGGTGATGGACCGCTATCACCTTGTGACCAAGCGGGACGCCGTCAATCTCGCGCTGAGCCGGCTGGCCGGAGAACCTCTCGGAGTCGACGAAGCGCGCTCGTTGCGTGGATCTGGCTGGGATGGCGATCTCGATGAGATGCGTGCGAGCAGAGCGTGATCCTCGTCGATACATCGGCCTGGATCGAGTTCCTCCGCGATACCGGTTCATCGACGTGCGAGGCCGTCGATCGCCTCCTCGCTAACGACCTCGCCATCTGTGATCCGGTCGCGATGGAAGTACTTGCCGGAGCCCGCGACGAGCATCACCTCGCCCAGCTGCGTGGGTTGCTCGGGCGGGCCACGATGCTGCCCACCACGCCGGGCGACTATGACGCCGCAGCGGCGCTGTATCGCGCCTGCAGGGTGCGCGGCGAAACCGTCCGGAAGTTGATCGACTGTCTCATCGCCGCAGTGGCGATCAGAGCTGAAGCCGAGGTACTGCACGCCGACGCCGACTTCGCGGTCATGGCGAGGCATACCGATCTGCAGCTGCATCCAGCATCGAAGCAGTGATCTCGGGGCAGCGTGTCGCCGCCATGAAGGACTGCACGGCCACTCATGTCGACGGCGCTACGAAGCGCAGTTGCGGCGTGGCAACGACCGACGCCCCGCGGCGGTGATCTCCTTCAAGAATCACTAGCAGCGCAGAATGCTCACAGCACCCGCCGACACCACAGCGAAACCGACGATTATCACCCGTGTATTAGGCGATCTGTCGCGATGTCGTGCGCCGTGCCGGCACGGCGCGGACGGCGCGCCATCGGATCTGCGTCGCCCCGAGTCATTCTGTCCAAGCCGAACAGCTTGGCGAAACGGTCATGCCAACGGGCTTTCCACTACGGGGATGCTGCGAGCCAACACCACACGGGTCGTCGGTTCGATTCCAAACATCTGGCTCCGACACACACAAGGACCGCGGACTGCTCCGGATTGGTGAGCCGTCGGCCGTGGGTCTCGTACCGCGGGGAGTCCTCGAGCTGTTCTCGCGCGTACCTGACGCGGACCTGGAAACGAGAACGAGGCGCCTTTCGGCGCCTCGCAACTCATCTACCAGGTGTTTTTTGGTGGGGCTAACAAGAATCGAACTTGTGACCTCTGCCTTATCAGGGCAGCGCTCTAACCGACTGAGCTATAGCCCCAGCAAGGACGCGAGGCTACCGCCGCGGGCGACGATCCTCAACCGCTTGCATCCACGATTCAGTCGTCGTCAACGCTCCAGTCAGCGACCGAGCCCACACCCGGGTCGGAAACGGGCGACGTTGTGGATGACTGAGCGGCTGGCCTAGTGGACGTCGATTCGTCGTCACCGTCGACATTCCAGTCGGTCGCCGCCGCTGCACCGGCGGGGTCGCCCCCGATCGGTGGGCGGCGCACGACATAGCGGCGTGTCGACGAAACGGTTCGCTCGACCACCTCTTCTTCGAGCACGGTGACTCGGACGCCTCCGACGATGTCGCTGACAAGGTTGAACAAAGTCGCCAGCAAAACCAGCCCACCGGTCACACCGACCGCAGCGAACAGGCCGATGATCCACGCGTTGTGAAACATCTCGTCACCCTTCAGTTCGAATGTCTCCCAACCGAACTGGGTAAACCAGCGCTCGATATTGTCGAGTGTGCCCGTACTGGCGGCCACCCTCCACAGCAACACGCCAGAGGTAAGCATCACCACATAGCCGACGGCGCTGAACACCACGGCAACCTTGAAGGTGCTCCAGGGATCGATGTGACGCAGTACACGGGTGACCCGCCGCACGCGCGGGCGGCGACCCGGCGAGCGCAGATTGGATGTCTGTGGCGCCGATTGAGTTGTCGCCATGTGGTCGCCCCAGCCGGTCGCTGGGCGGGTCGGCGCAGGTGTCGGCGCCACCACGGACGGGGTCGGCTCGTATGGGATCGGCGTGACCGGCGGCGCCAGGCGGGCGACCGGCGCGACCTGTTCGACCGGAAGCGCGGGCTGGATGACCGGAATCTGTTCGGTCGGTGCCCAATCCGCTGTGGCCGGCACGATCTCTGGCAACGCCAAAGACTCGACCTCGCCGATGTCATCGAGGGCGGGCTCGTCGTTGACGTTCGGATCGGTGGCCGTGGGTTCGTTGGTCGGCGGCAGCTTGGGCTCGCCACGCGAGAACACCTCGTCGAGCGCGCTCGACAGGCGCGATGCGGCGTCGTCGGCGTTGCTCATCGAGTCGAGTGTAGGCACCCGCCGCACCGCGTCGGCGGCGCGAGCGGTCAAGGCCCATCGGTTGCGCGAGCGGTCGCGACCTGATCACCGACGCGTACCACCACCGTGACCTGGCTCCCGCTGATCGACCAGTCGACAAGTTCGCCACCATTGAGCTCGGCCAAGGTCGCCGCCGCTTCGGTACCACCCGTGACACCGGCCAGCGCAGCAGCATCGGCGGCCGACCTTGCCTGCTGACGGTCAACCAGATCGCCCACCACCGGCACCAAGGCGATCGTGACCATCGCCGTGAACGCCAAGGCGACCAACATGACCAAAACCAACATCGAACCCCGATCGCGCACGACCTCCCCCTCTCAGTCGAGATGTCGGCGGTGTAGTACCGCGAGCGAAACCGGCACCGCCAGTTCGATGTTCAGGCCCTGATCATCTTGGCCTGAATATCAAGCCGCGATGATCAGCACCAGATGTTCACTCAGGACCATCTTCGGCAATGATCGGCGCAACCGAGGCCACAGTCTGGCCGTCGTCTAGGTTCATGATACGAACGCCGGTGGCGTCGCGGCCCTGAGACGAGATGCCGCGCACTTCCATGCGAATTGTGACACCCCCCGACGCCACGGCGACGATCTCGTCGTCGATACCGACCATGAAGGCCGCCACGACGAAGCCCTTCTTGCCGGTCAGCTTGATGCCGCGCACACCCTGACCACCACGACCCTGAACGTTGAACTTGTCGAGCTGGGTGCGCTTGCCGTAACCAGCCTCGGTCATCACGAGGATCGCCGTATCGTCACGAGCGACGTCGCACGAAACCACGGCGTCGTCGGTGCTCTTGAGCTTCATACCGCGCACTCCGCCGGCGCCACGCCCCATCGGGCGTACATCGCCTTCGTTGAAACGAATCGTCATGCCGCCCTTCGAGACCATGAAGATCTCGTCGCTGCCACTGGTCTCGATCACCTTCACCAGTTCGTCGTTGTCGCGCAGGTTGATCGCAATAATGCCATCGCGCCGGCTTGAGTCGTAGGCGTCAAAGACGGTTTTCTTGACCGTTCCCAGCTTGGTCGCGAAGAACAAGAAACGTTCTCCGGCGAAGTCGCGGGTGTCGATGATCGCCTGGATCTGCTCGTTGGCCTGCAACGGCAGCAGGTTGACGATCGGCATGCCCTTGGCGGTTCGTTCGCGCTCGGGGATGTCGAGCGCCCTGAGCCGGTACACCTTGCCGCGGTTGGAAAAGAACAGCAGATGGGCGTGAGCTGTGGTGAAGATCACGTGCCGGACGATGTCGTCGGACTTGAGCTTGCCGCCGCTGACACCGCGGCCGCCGCGGCCCTGCGACTTGAACGAGGTCGCCGGCACCGACTTGACGTACTGCGCCTCGGTCATGACGATCACGAGCTCTTTGTCGTCAACCAGGTCCTCGATCGACATATCACCAGAGTCGTAGGTGAGCTCACACACACGCGGCGTGGCGAAGCTGGCTTTGATTGCCAGCATTTCCTCGCGGATCACCTGGCGCAGCAACACGTCGTCGCCCAGGATCGCCTGCAGCTCCGTGATCGTGTTGCGCTCGTCTTCGATCTGTGTTTCAAGATCGATTCGGCTGAGTCGAGTGAGCTGGCGCAGTTGCATGTCGAGGATGTCGACCGCCTGCACCTCGCTGAACTCGAACGGCTCGATCATCAGCGCTTCCTTGGCGGTCGCTGCGTCGTCGCTGGCCCTGATCAGGGCGATGATCGCGTCGATCACGTCGAGTGCCTTGATGCGCCCCTCGAGAATATGCTCGCGGCGCTGGGCCTTGGCCAGCCTGTACTCGGATCGGCGGGTCACCACCTCGATCTGGTGGCGCATGTATCCCTGCAGCGCTGTCAGCAGGTTGAGCGTGCGGGGCACACCGTCGACGAGGGCGACCATGTTGACCGAGAAGCTGCTTTGCAGCTGGGTCATCTTGTAGAGGTTGTTGAGCACCACGTTGGCGTTGGCGTCGCGCTTGAGGGTGACCACGAGCTTGGTCTTGCCACCCGCCGAACCATCGTTGACGTCGGCGATGCCATCGAGGTCACCAGCTGTGACTAGCTCTTCGATGCGTCCGGCGATCGACGAGCAGCTCGTTTGATACGGCAAGGCCGTGACGATGATCTCGTAGCGACCGTTCTTGCCCTCTTCGATCGAGGCCTTGGCGCGTGTCTTCACACTGCCGCGGCCGGTGCGATAGGCGTCGATGATGCCGGCCCGTCCGAGGATCTGCCCACCGGTCGGGAAGTCGGGACCCTTGATGTATTCCATCAGGTCTTCGACAGTGGTGCCGTCGGGATCGCCGAGCAGATGGATCGTGGCGTCGATCACCTCACCCAGGTTGTGGGGAGGGATGTTGGTGGCCATGCCGACAGCGATGCCCTGGCTGCCATTTACCAGCAGGTTCGGGAACCGTGCCGGCAGCGCCGCCGGTTGCTCGGTCGTGCCGTCATAGTTGGGGATCATGTCGACGGTGTCTTCGTCGATGTCGGCCAACAACTGCATCGCCAACGGGTGCAGGCGACACTCGGTGTAGCGGGCGGCGGCCGGACCAAAGTCTGGAGAGCCGTAGTTGCCGTGGAAGTCGATCAGTGGGTGGCGAAGCGAGAACGGCTGGGCCATGCGGACCAATGCGTCATAGATCGCCGAGTCACCATGGGGGTGGAAGCGGGCCATTGTGTCGCCGGTAACGCGGGCGCACTTTACGAATGGGCGGTCGGGGCGGAAACCTTGCTGTTCCATGTCCCAGATGATCCGACGGTGGACCGGTTTGAGCCCATCGCGCACGTCTGGCAGGGCGCGCGACATGATCACCGACATGGCGTAGTCGAGGAAGGAGTTCTCCATCTCCTCTTGCAGCGGGATCGGTTGGATCGGGCCATCGCCTTCGGTGCCGTCGTTGTCGACGTCAGTGGGTGGGGTGGGGGTATCAGACACGTGTTACCTCTGTCTCAGAAGTCGAGGTTGCGGACGTCGCGGGCATTGGTGACGATGAAGTTGCGACGCGACTCGACGTCGTCGCCCATCAGCACACTCATGATCGTGTCGGCCTCGGCCGCCTCGTCGACGGTGACCTGCAACAGGGTGCGGGTATCAGGATCCATCGTGGTGGACTTGAGCTCTTCCCAGTCCATCTCTCCGAGCCCCTTCAGACGTGCAAATTCCTTCTTGTGGTTGGGGCGGTCGACAAGAAACCTCGCCTTGGCGGCATCGTCTTTGAGGTACACCTTCTCTTTGCCTATCTCGGTGGAGTACAGCGGCGGCTGGGCGATGTACACGTAACCGGCCTCGACCATCTCACGCATCTGGCGGAAGAAGAACGTGAGTAGCAGGGTGCGGATGTGGCTGCCATCGACGTCGGCATCACACAGGGCGATGATCTTGTGGTATCGGGCCTTGCCGACCTCGTACTCTTCGCCAACGCCTGCGCCGATGGCGGTGATCAGCGCCTGGATCTCGTTGTTCTTCATCATCTTGTCGATTCGGGACCGCTCGACGTTGAGGATCTTGCCACGAATCGGCAGGATCGCCTGAACGTGCGGATCGCGAGCATCGAGCGCCGTGCCGCCGGCAGAGTCACCCTCGACGATGAACAGCTCGGACTCCCAGGCGTTCTTCGATGAACAGTCTTTCAGCTTGTCTGGCATGCCGGCGCCCGACAGCGCCGTTTTGCGCCGAATCGCGTTGCGCGCATTCTTGGCGGCGACGCGGGCCTGGGCAGCCGCAAGGCCCTTCTTGACGACCTTGTTGGCCTCGGGTGGGTTCTCGGCCAGCCATTCGCCCATCCGCTCGTAGGTGGCCTTCTGCACGAACGAGCGCATCGGCACGTTGCCGAGCTTGGCCTTGGTTTGCCCCTCGAACTGGGGCTCGCGGAGCTTGACTGAGATGATCGCCGTGAGGCCCTCGCGGATGTCTTCACCCGTGAGGTTGTCGTCTTTCTCTTTGAGCAGGTTTTTTTCGCGGGCGTACTTGTTGACGACGCTCGTGAGGGCGGTACGAAACCCCTCGACGTGCATGCCACCCTCGATCGTGGAAATGCCGTTGGCATAGCCGTGGATGCCCTCGTGGTAGCCCGTATTCCACTGCAACGCGATGTCGAGCATCTGGCCGTCGTCGTCGTTGTCCTCGAAGTTGCAGACCTTCGAGAACAGTGGATCCTTCGAGGCATTCATGTGCTTAACGAAGTCGACCAACCCGCCGTCGTACTGGAAGGTCTGGGTTTGCTCCTTCTCGGCTCGCTCGTCGGTGAAGACGATCTCGAGGCCCTTGTTGAGGAATGCCATTGTCTGTAGACGCTCGAGCACGGTGCGGGCAACGAACTCGGTACCCTCTGCCTGGAAGATCACGACGTCGGGGTAGAACACGATCGTGGTGCCACTTTGGCGACCGCGCTTGGGCGTGTCACCGACGACCTTCATCTTGCCCTGTGGCCTGCCGCCCTTGGCGTACTCTTGGAAGTAGTGGTTGCCACCGCGGTCGACCTCGATCGTAAGCCGTTCGGAGAGGGCATTGACGACCGACACACCGACGCCGTGCAGCCCACCCGACACCTTGTAGCCCTCGCCGCCAAACTTGCCGCCGGCATGCAACACGGTGAGTACGACCTCGGCTGCGCTCTTGCCCTTGTGCGGGCCCGACGGATATGGATCGACCGGTACGCCGCGACCATTGTCGTCGACGCGACAACCGCCGTCGGCCTGGAGAGTGATCCCAATCCGGTCGCAATAACCGGCCATCGCCTCGTCGACCGAGTTGTCGACGACCTCCCATATCAGGTGGTGAAGACCGGCCAGGCCTGTCGATCCGATGTACATGCCGGGCCGCTTGCGAACCGGATCAAGGCCCTCGAGAACCTGGATGTCCTTGGCGTCATAGCTGGCTCCGCCGGACTTTGGGTTGGTGGGTGGTGTGGCTTGTGTGGTGTCAGCAGACACGCAGTACCTCAGATCACGTTGACTGTATGCGAACGACTCGTTCGAGTGGCGACCCAACCCTGAAATTCGTGTCGATCATCCGTTCGACCAGGAGCCAAGTTGCAATCATGTCATTGTACCAGCGGGGTGCCGCAGAGGTGGACGCATTCGGTCCTGAAATGCCCAAGAATCAACGAAAAAACGATCTCTGGGATGCAACCAGCGAAGAATCGCCCGATCTGCCGCTACTGACCGATCAAAGACGATCATCGTCTTCGTAAAGGTGGTGGCCAAGGCGGCCAGCGACCGGCCTCAGCCAGCGAGGCGCGCCTTCACGAGCGCCGCAATTCGTCCGCCTTCGGCACTGTCACCGGCACGTTCGCGGACCGCCTTCATCACCATCCCCATTGCCTTGCCGCCCTCAGCGCCGTTGGCAGCGGCGTTAGCGACCTCCTCATCGACAATCGAGGCCAACTGATCGTCGCCGATCGCAGCCGGGAGGTAGCGCTGGATGATCTCGAGTTCCGCCCTTTCCTTGGCCGCCGACTCAGGGCGGTCGTTCTGTTCGTACACCTCCGCCGACTCGGAACGCTTCTTTGCCTCCGAACGCAGCACGGCAACAGTTTGCTCGTCGGTGAGTTCGACCGCCTCGCTTCCAGCGACCTCGGCATTCATGATCGCCGCCCGCACCATTCGGATCGTCGACGTGGCGAGTTCGTCACGCGCCTTCATCGCGGTGGTGAGATCGCTTTGCAACCGGGCCTTGACGGAGTCCTCGGTGTTCGACATGTTCCCATCATGCCGGTAATACCCCGGCCTGCCACGCCATGATTTCGCATGTGTCAAATCCCGCTCAAGTGAGGGGTGTCCGATACCGATGAGCCATGCATGAGTGACACGGTCGTCAACGACTCTCCCACCAGCGGCGTCTCCGCCGACGCGACCGGATTCTTCCTCGACGGCGAAGCGCCGCGACTGGGCGCCGCACCGACCATCGGCGCCCCGGCGTCGGAACGAATGACCACCACCGGCCCCACCTCGCCTGTGCTGTTGGCCGGTGTGCCTACGTTGCCGGTCGTCTCCCCCGTGCTCAGCTCACCGACCGCGCCATTGCTCCCGAACGCGCGATTGCTCCCGAACGCAACCGAGCCACTGGCGTCGCATAGCGACGACAGTGCGGCCGAGCCCGAACATCCCATGGCGCATCTGATGCCAGCCAAGTCGAGGCCCACCGAGGCAGGCCGCCGGGCGGCCGAGATCCGAGCAGCTCAGAAGGCGAAGTCAAAGAAGGTAAAGGTCGGCATGATCGCCGGAATGATGGTGTTCACAGCCGTCGTTGGGCCGCCGCTCGGCAAATGGCTGGTCAACGCCATCAACGAGGCGGGCGACACCACCACGGTCGTAGAAACAACCAAATGATCTAGCGGGGCATCTGTAACGTTTCTAGGTCAGCCGCGCGCCACGAGCACCACGACGTTCAACTCGAACCTCGATCCGTTCGACAGCGACATTGGCAACCGTTTGCAACCGCTCGGTGATCATGACGCTCAGGAACTTGACCTGGGTCGCCCACGCCGGATCATCAACCTCAACCACCAACACGCCACCATCGAGCTTGACTGGTTTCACGTGTTGAGCGACCTGGTCGCCAACCGCCTCGTTCCAACGCCCGAACAGACCGCCGACCGCCTGCCGGGTCGGGCCTCGCAGCGACCGCATCACACCGTCGAGTGAACTCGAGATTGGAACGGGGTCACGGCTGGCCATCGGATGTCCTGTCGTCGAGGATCGTACCCGACCGGATCCGGATGATCCGTTCAGGATGTGCAGCGGCCGGCAGCGGCGACGCTGACGTGATCACCACCTGCCCGAGTGGCAGGTTTGCCAGCAGTGCCGTCGCCCGCTCGGGGTCAAGTTCGGATAGCACGTCGTCGAGCACGAGCACCGGCGTCGAACCTGTGCGTTCAGCGACGAGCCGATGGGTCGCCAACCGCATCGCCAGCGCCAACGTGCGCTGCTCCCCTTGAGAAGCATGGCTACGCGCCGGCAAGCCGTTCAAGCTGATCGTCAGCTCATCGCGCTGTGGTCCGACCGTCGATACGCCGCGACGAATGTCGAGTTGGCGAGACTCGCCCAACGCCTTGGCCAGACCGATGCGGCGCCACTCCGGTTCGTAGACCAACTCGACCGGCACGGCCTCCCCAGCGAGTTGCTCATACGCCTCGGATACCATCGGCTGACACCGGGCGACCAGCGTCGCCCTGGCGTATCCGAGTTGCTCGCCAACGTCGGCCAGCCGTGCATCCCAAACATCGAGTGTGATCCCGATCTCCTCGGACATGCGCCCACCGGCCTGCTTCAACAGGCTGTTGCGCTGGCGGACAATCCGATCGAGCTCGAGGCGCATCGCGTCATAGCTGGTCTTGAGTGCCACCAGGGCATCGTCGAGGAACCGTCGTCGCTCTGCCGGTCCGCCTTTGACGATGATCAGGTCGTCGGGTGCGAACACACTGACCCGCATCACCCCCAGCAGATCACGAGTACGGCCCAGTTTTTGACGATTTATCTGTACCCGGTTGCGTCCGACCCTTGACAACTCCGCTTCGATCAACACCTCGCGGCCGTCGTCCTCACGGATCGTGGCCCGGATCACACCGTTGTCGGCACCGACCCGAACCAGCGCGTCCGGTGGAGCCCCACGGAAACTCGTCAGTGTTGCCAGGTAGGCAAGCGCCTCGGCAAGATTGGTCTTACCCTGCCCGTTGCGACCCAACACGGCGGTGATACCACCGGTCAGCACGAACGAAGCCGAGGCGTAGTTGCGATAGTCGACGAGTTCGATCCGCTCGATGATCATGACTCGGCAACCCTACGGCCCGGGCAACGAGCCGACGCGGAAGTCAACCATCACCAGCTCACCGCGTGGCGCACAACCGTGACCGCCCCACCAATCCGCAGTCCTAGTCGCGCATCAGCTTGGTGAGCGAGGAATGGGTGTGGTCCTCGCAAGGCGCCGAGGACGACGTTGACTTCGGTCAACTTCGGTCAACGAGTCCGATGGGCAACGTAGCGAGGACCGCAACCAGCCTCGCTCACGGGACGCGGACGGGCATCAGGAGGTACAGGTACTCGTCGTGACCAACGCCGCGCAACACGGCTGGTTTCATTGGGTCCATGGTGGCGAGCGTGATCTCGTCGCCGTCGATCGCATCGATGCCTGCGGCGAGATAGTCGGGATTGAACGCCACTGTCATCTCGGCACCGTCATAGCTGGCGTCGATCTCTTCAGCGGCGTTACCGACATCCTGAGTGATTGCCGTTAGCTGCAGCGTGTCCCCGCCCAGAGTGAGTCTTACCGGTGTCGAATCTTGGGCGAGTATCTTCACACGACGCAGCGCCTCGAGCAGCGCTTCACGGCCGACAGTGAGGATGTTCGGGTGCGACGACGGCAGCAGGTTGCGGTAGTTCGGGTATTCGCCCTCGATCAGGCGGGTCGTGAGACGGGTTGCTCCCACCTCAAACACTGCTTCGCGGGTGCCGAGACGAACGGTCAACTCGTCGTCACCCGACAGGATTCGCTGCAACTCAGCGAGGGCACGCCCGGGAACCAGTACTTTCTGTCCGGTCGCCAGGATTGACGATTGGGGAAGATTGCGAACCGCCAATCGATATGAGTCGGTGGCGACCATTTTGAGGCCGTCATCCTCGGAGGCAATCAGTACACCGGTCAATACCGCCCGCGCATCGTCGGTCGATGCGGCTCGGACAACCTGACGTAGCGCATTGCCGACCTCTGCACTGGCCAGCGTCACTGGTTCACCACCGGGCTCGACCTGTGCCGGGTAGTCGCTGAGCGACAGCGGTCGAACCGAGAACTGCGACCGGCCGGCGCTGATCGACATTTCGTCGTCGGCAATGCTGACCTCGACGGCACCGGCCGGCAGTGCCTTCACGATGTCGGCGACCAATCGTGCCGGCACAACAGCCGACCCGTTCTGATCGCTGTGGACATGCACCGACAGTCGGATCGTCAACTCGAGGTCGGTACCGGTGACCGTGAGGTCTCCATCTTTGACGTCAAGTCGAACGCCCGATAGCACCGGCAACGTTCCGCTTCGGCTCGTCGCTGCGCGTCCAGCGGTGGCCAGTGCTTCGGCCAGGATTTCTCGTTCACAACGGAACTTCACAGTGCCGCCCTTCTCCCCATTGTCTGATGTATCGAATTAGAAGTAGTAGTAGGTGCTGTGGATTGTGGACAACCGAATATTTGTCCAGCGTAGAGGGTTCGCGACGCCGCGCGCTGTTGTCCACCATGATCCACAGATTGCGGATGACATGGATGTCGTTCTGTGGAAGACCAGCTTTTGTCCCCCGATTGCCACCAGCTTGTCCAGCTGTTGTCCACACGCCGGGCGCACGCGTCAACGTGTGGATCGCTCGGCCGAACGTAAGCGTCGCTGGCCGTGATCACGGTGCTCACAACTTCAACTTCTGGAGAACATCGGTGACCTGCTCGTAGATCGCTTTACGCTCACCCATCTGACGGCCGATCTTTTCGACGGAGTGGATTACCGTGGTGTGGTCACGCCCACCAAACAGACGAGCGATGCTGGGATAGCTGAGATCGGTCTGCTCACGGAAGACATACATCGCGATCTGGCGACCTGTCACGAGTGGACGCTGCCGGCTCTTGCCCTTGAGTGCTTCGACCTCGAAACCGAGAATGCCGGCGATCTCGTCTAGCAGTTGGGCGTCGGTGCGAGGTTTCGGTTCGATATCCATCAGCAGGTCGGCCAGCTGCTGTTGAGCGAGTTCTGTGGTGATCGGCGCTCCACTCAGACTGGCGTAGGCGGTGACCCGGATCAGGGCGCCCTCGAGCTCACGGATGTTGGTCGAGACCTTTGAAGCGATGAACTCGAGAGTCTCGGCAGGGACCTCGACACGTTCACGTTCGGCCTTGTTGCGCAGAATCGCCAGGCGGGTCTCGAGGTCGGGCGGCTGGATGTCGGTGATCAGTCCCCATTTGAAACGGCCGCGCAGTCGCTCTTCGAGTGTTGGGATCGCGTCGGGCATCCGATCGGACGAGAGCACGATCTGTTTGTTGGCTCCGTGCAGGGAGTTGAACGTATGGAAGAACTCCTCCTGCAGCCCTTCCTTGCCCTCTAAGAATTGAACGTCATCGATCAGTAGGACATCGATCTCGCGGTATTTGCGGCGCAACCCGGCCATCGAGTTGGAACGAATCGCGTCGACGTACTCGTTCATGAAGGTCTCGGTCGATACATATCGAACCACGTGATGTTGATAGTTGCTGTGCACATAGTGCCCGATTGCGTGCAACAGATGGGTCTTGCCGAGTCCTGCAGAGCCGTAGATAAACAGAGGGTTGTAGCTGCGTGCCGGTGTTTCGGCGACGCGGAGTGCAGCGGCCAGGGCGAACTGGTTGGAGGCACCCTTGACGAAGGTTTCGAAGGTGTATCGGGGATTCAGTCCGGCGTCGTCGAGTGCGTCGTCGAGGCGTGCAGTGGTGGCGCTCGGATCAACAGAGGCCACCGTTCGGCCTTCTGAACTAACGACGCCGCCGACGGTACCTGCCTCGGCCGTGTGCTCTGATCCGCCGATGATGATGTCGAAAACACGGTCGCCGGCACCGGTCTGATCCATCGCATCGGTTATCAGAGGCTGATACCTGGTGAGGATTCGGTCCCTGGCCAGCGTGCTGGGGACCTGAATAATGAGCATGCTGTGGTCGTCGTTGACCTGCGGCACGACTTCGGAAAAGGTGGAGTACCACACCGATTCTGTGAGCTGGGCACGGAGCAGCTGCGCTACCGCTGCCCACACCTCCAGTTGATCACTCACTCGAACCTCCGGGAAATACCGTAACCACACACTTCCACACGATTGTCCACAGGTGTGGACAACCCGTTCGGCGTGGTCAGGCGTTGCAACCTAGCACGCCCGAACGGTGCTCCAAAACTCGCTTGTCTAGCGATTCTGTTGTCGCCATTTATCAAAATCAGGTCATCACCGAAAGGCGGGGTAACCCGATTGATCACACAGATCGTGGGCGCACTGCCTTGACCTGGGCATGCCGTGTGATCTGTGGGCTTGTTGGTGATGTCGGTCCCTGGTTGCGGTGGGCGGTACGGTGCCCGTAGCCTTGTCAGGTCGAGATGTGCGATGAGTCGCCCATCACGGCACTGCATCAGATCGTGTCAACCTGGCATTGCATCCGGTCGGGTTCTCGAGGAGGACGACGTGAAGCGTACATTTCAACCCAATACTCACCGACGTGCGAAAAAGCACGGGTTCCGCTCACGCATGAGCACCCGCGCCGGGCGCGCCGTACTCAAGAACCGCCGCGCCAAGGGCCGCGCCCGACTCTCCGCTTGATCGGTCGAGTCCGCGAACACCACGCCTTTGTCCGACTGGGGCGTGAGGGCACGCGGATCCGCCGTTCTGCCCTATGGTGCTCCTGGTGTCCCGACCCCGATTCGACAGCGACGTCCGTGGCGTTCGCGATAGGTCGCGCCTACGGTCCTGCTGTCGCCCGGAATCGACTGCGTCGTCGACTGCGATCGATCCTGCGCGAGCTCGATCGAACCGAACTACTTCCACCGATCCTGTTGTTGATAGGTTCTCGCCCACAACAGATCGAACTGACGTTCGATCAGGTGCGACACGAAATGGTTGCATTGATCCAGCAGATCCGCAGTCAGCTCGCCCAGGTGGAGTCTCGGCCGGTACAGCTCCCGGCGCACGGGTTCAGAGCCTGATGTTGCGGGCGATTGTTTGGTACCAGAGAGGTGCCGAAGGTCGGCCATCCCCGTGCCGATTTTTCCCTTCGTGTTCCGAATACGGTCACGAAGCGATTTCTGCCTACGGCCCGGGGCGCGGTCTGTGGTTGACCGTTCGGCGGCTGGTGCGTTGCCGTCCTTTCGGGCCGTCCGGTTTCGACCCTGTTCCGCTTCGTGAGGAAAACTGACCATGATCGCTGGTGTCTTCGAAGTTCCCGCCGCCCTGCTGGACTGGCTGTACTCAATCACCCATAGTTATGCGGCCTCGATCGCCCTGATTGCAGGCATCGTGATGCTGATGGTCACGCCGCTGATCCTCAAGAGCACCAAGGGCATGCTCGAGATGCAGCGTCTGGCCCCGGAGATGCGCAAGCTCCAAAACGAGTACCGCAGCGACCGCCAGAAGCTGAACGAAGAGATGATGAAGCTCTACCAGGAGCACAAGGTCAATCCGATGGCCTCGTGTCTGCCGATGGTGGCGCAGATGCCGGTATTCATCATTATGTATCGGATCCTGCGTGGACTGACCTATCGGCCGATCGGCGGCAACGAGCTTGTGGCACGAGCTGTGCTGAACGCCGGCAATGTCGATCCTGGAGTCGAAATCGGCTTCCTCCCGCGCTATGTCTCGAAGAGCTCCGAGATGTACCTGTCGTTGGTGCGCATGGACCATATGAGCTCATTCGGGCTTGACCTTTCGCTGTCGCCGGCCGAAATGCTTGGCCAGGATTTCGCCCGAGGCATGATCTACGCAGCGCTGGTCGTGTTCCTTGGTGGGCTGTATTTCTTCCAGCAACGTATGGTCGCTGCCCGCGCCGCCGTCAGTCCGACTATGTCGGAGTCACAACAGAAGTTGATGCAGTACCTACCCGTTGTGTTCGCCGTGTTTCAGGTGTTCTTCCTGCTCGGTTTGGTCGTCTACTACATCGTTCAGTCGCTGTTGCGGATTTTGCAACAGCTGTACATCACAAAGCGCTTCTATGGCCATGATCAATCGCTGGGCCGTCAGGCGCAGGCCGCCAGCGAGCGTGCCCGCGAGATATCCAAGCAGGATGGTGGGAGCGGGGCCACCGGCGGCGGTCCGCTGGCCAAGGCCCGACGCGATCTAGCGGAGGCCAAAAAGGCCCCTAAACCCAAGCCTCGGTCAAAGGACCGTGCTGCTCCCCCGGCAGCCGTTAGCCCGTCGAAGCGTACGACGGCCCCCAAGAATCGGCCGACCCCCAGCGCTCAGCGCAGTTCGGATCGATCGAGTAATCGGTCGGCAGGCCGCCCGAGCTCGCCGAACAAGCGCAAGCGCAAATAGACGAAAGAGAGACCACCCGATGGAATGGGTCGAAACGACTGCAAAGACACTCGACGAGGCAAAGGACCTGGCGCTGGACCGGCTTGGCGTCGCCGCCGACGAGGCAGAATTCGAGGTTCTCGAAGAGCCTCGTAGCGGACTGTTCGGGCGTATGCGTGGTGAAGCTCGGGTTCGCGTTCGGGTGATGCCTGCCGCCGTGCGGCATAAGCAGGAGCGCCGCCCGCGTGGACGCAGCGAGGGCAAGACTCGCGACGCGAAGGCTGAGGGCAAAGGAACGCGGGGGACAAAGAGCGCCGGCAAGAAGAAGCCCGCCGATCGCCAACCCCGTCAGGCCGGCGGAGAGGCATCTGGTGGATCTTCACCGGAGCAAGTGTCAGAGCACGACACACAACATGGTGGTGGCTCCGACAAACGAGCCGAGCGTCCGCAACGATCGAAGCAACACAAGGAGAGCAAGCGCATGGATGGTCAGGACGAGCACAACGAATCGCCCGTGTCGCCCCAGGAGGTCGGAGACGCAGCTGTGGCTTTTATGGGTGGATTGGCAACCGCATTTGGGGCCGAGGCAACGACAGAACTCGACGTCGACGACACAAATCTCGAGGTGCGCGTGGTCGGCTCTGAACTCGGCCTGCTGGTTGGACCAGCCGGCCGCACTTTGCTGGCAATCCAGGATCTGGCGCGGGTTGCCTCGCAGCGTAGGCTTGGCGACCACGACACCCGGCTTCGAATCGACGTGGGCGGCTATCGCGAAAAGCGCCGCCAGGCTCTCGATCAGTTCGCTTCTGCGGTTGCCAAATCGGTGATCGAGTCTGGCAGCGCCAAGGCGCTCGAGCCGATGTCGTCGGCTGATCGCAAGACCGTGCATGACGCGATCGTCGGAATCGACGGCGTCGACAGCCATTCGGAGGGGGATGACCCGACTCGTCGGGTGGTCATCACGCCGGCATAGACATGACCGTGAATCCAGTTCTGCTCGAAACGCTGCGCTCAGCGCAGCGTTTCGGGTTTTTCGGGGAACGCGTAATCGAGCAAGCCGTTGAGCACTCGATGGAGTTTGTACGTGGTATCGCTGATGTGGCCGCCCCGGCTCGCCTGCTCGACCTTGGGAGCGGTGGTGGCCTGCCCGGACTGGTGATCGCCGACGCACGTCCCGACATTGACGTGCTCCTGCTCGACCGCCGTCAGAAGCGCACCGACTTTCTGGAGCGAGCGGTGATCGGGCTCGGGTGGATCAACGTGACCGTGATGTGTGCAGACGTATCCGAGTTGAGCCGTCTGGTTCTAACCTCGTCGGTGGCCAAGTTCGACGTGGTTACAGCTCGCGGTTTCGGGCCTCCAGAGTTCACCTTACGGAGTGCCATGCGAGTGCTCGGAGCCGGTGGGCGGATCCTGATTAGCGAACCCCCGGAAGGTGACCGCTGGCCCGTCGACCTACTGGCTGAACTGGGCGTTCGTGGTGAGAGAGTGGGCGCCGTGCAGGTCTTTCGGCGTCTCACCGACCACGGTTGAGAATGTTTCACGTGGAACATCATTCGATCACTCAGCGTTCGCACTCGAGCCGCACCGACGTCATCCGGCGGTCGTAGATCGCCGCGATTGGTTCCCGTGAAACCTCTCACGCAACGGCCAAGATCTTGTCGAGGATCCGCGCGATTGGAACTTTGATGGACCAGAATGTCGACATGGACGCAGCCGCTGACGCACGCCCCCCCGTGCGCCCTCTTCCCCGCGTGATTGCCGTGGCCAACCAAAAGGGCGGTGTCGGCAAAACCACCACGACCATCAACACCGGGGCATGCCTGGCCGAACTCGGACTCCGGACGCTCGTGGTCGACCTTGACCCCCAAGGCAACGCCTCGACGGGGCTTGGCATCGAGAATCGAGGACTCGAAACCTCGATGTATCACGTGCTTATGCATGAGGTTCCGCTCGAGAACTGCATCGAGCCGACAGATGTCCGCAATCTCTTCGTGGCACCCGCCAGTCTGGATTTGGCCGGCGCCGAGATCGAGTTGGTACCCGCATTCAGCCGCGAGACTCGCCTCCGAAGGGCGATCGAGGCCGTTCTCGATGACTACGATTATGTGCTGATTGATTGTCCGCCAACATTGGGACTCTTGACCGTCAATGGCCTCGCCGCCGCCAAGGAGGTGCTGGTTCCGATCCAGACCGAGTACTACGCACTCGAGGGCCTCGGTCAATTACTGCGCAATGTCGATCTCGTCAAACGCAATCTGAATCCCGAACTTGAGGTGACGACGATCGTGTGCGTGATGTACGACGCCCGCACCAAACTGTCGGGCCAAGTGGTGGAGGAGGTGCGAGCCCATTTTGGCGACAAGGTGGTCCGCTCAGTGGTGCCGCGCTCGGTCAGGCTGTCCGAGGCACCCTCGTTTGGTCAGCCGATCATCACGTTCGATCCACGATCACGAGGCGCGATCGCGTATCGCGATGTCGCCAAGGAGGTGCACTATGGCTCGGCGTAGCGGGCTTGGTAAGGGTCTCAGTTCACTTATTCCACCGGGCGAGGCCGAGCCGGGTGGGACAAACGACGGTGCATTCCTGCAAGAGGTCAGCGTTTCTGACGTTTCTCCGAACCCGAACCAGCCGCGTTTGCACTTTGACGAGGAATCGTTGGCTGAACTGACTGCATCGATCCAGCAGATCGGGGTGTTGCAGCCGATTCTCGTGCGCCCGACCGAGTCCGGGTTTGAGCTGATCGCAGGCGAACGACGATTGCGTGCTGCCGGACGAGCTGGGTTGGTGACAATCCCGGCGATCGTGCGGTCCGCCGACAACCTGGCATCGATCGAACAGGCGCTCGTCGAAAACCTGCACCGTCAGGACCTCACCGCTCTCGAGGAAGCCGCTGCCTTCCAGCAACTGATCGAGGATTTCGAGTTCACCCACGTACAGGTTGCCGACCGAGTTGGCAAGAGCCGGTCTGCGGTCACCAATACGCTACGATTGCTTGGGCTGCCGCCTGCGATTCAACGGCTACTGGCGGATGGGCGCCTTACGGCCGGCCACGCACGCGCCCTGCTCGGTACCCCCGACCGTGCGCTCCAAGAGAATCTCGCCCAGATCGCTGTCGAGCAGGGTTGGACAGTCCGTATGGTCGAGGAGGCGGTCAAGAATGGCGGCAGTCCGGTGCCGCCTGCCTCTCCGATCGAGGTCGAGGTGCCGGCTCCCAGCCACGACGGAGCCGGCATTGCGCCGACGACGCGACTGCGTCCGCCGGGTCTGCTCGAACTCGAGCAATTATTGGCCGAACATCTAGCGACACGCGTAAATGTTCAGGTGGGCGCCAAGCGAGGTCGGATAGCGATCGATTTCGCTGATTTGGAAGATCTCGAGCGGATCTATCGGCGGATGACGGGCGAATAGTTTGGACATCAACTCTACCGAACTACTTCAGAGCGAGGCAAAAGTCTGAACCCGCGCTGGACCTTGAGTCACAGGATGGGGAGAAATCTGTGGATAAACAGTCGACTCACGGGTGAGACGATGTCAACCTGTGGATAACGTTGATCCAGCGGCCCAGACTTCAAGCGCATCAACGATTGATTTCACCAGCTCAGTGGCCTCGTCGAGGGCTTGTTGGACAGGTCCGACACTGAGCAGCACAGCGGGCATCCGGGTCTCTCGCAACACAGGTAGTCGCATCCCCTGAACCACGGGTTGCGTGCCGATCGATGCTGATCGACACGAGTCGGAGATTGCAACCGCCAGCGCCCGGCCGCCGGCCGACTCGAACTGTGGCACCGCGTAATAGTGGATCGTGGCGACCGAGCTGCCGCTGGTTTCGAAGCCGACATAGACGTTGGCTGCGAATCGATTGGCGGCCGCCGCCTGGGCCGCCGAGTCTGGCTCGTCGGATGCGATGACAGCAGCGCTGCGTTGCCGTAACGATCGAACAAGCTGGCGCGAGATGGTGCTCAGGCCTCCAAACTGGCCGATCACGATCCGCAGTTCAGCCAACGACCTGGCAGAAGCTGTGAGGGCATGCAGTTCCCGTACGGCCGTGATTCCCGGTCCGCTGCCAGTTTGCCGGGCAAGTACTTGAAGTGCGCGTACGGTGGCCGCCCCACACACGCCATCGACGTACAGACCGCAGTTGTTTTGGAAATCCTCGAGCGCACGCTCGGTGGCGGGCCCAAAGATGCCGTCGACGCGACCGGAATCAAATCCGATTCGGGCCAGTGACGACTGCAACTCACCGACATCGTCGCCGCGAAGATTTGGTGCCAACAGCACCAACAGCCGGTCACCCAGCTTCCACGATGCCTCGACAATCGCCCGCCAGGTGTCCTCGTCACAGATCCCGGTCAGGTGCAGGCCGCGGTCTTGTTGGAACTGTCGCAGCGACGCTTGAGTCGCATCGCAAAAGAGGCCCGCTTCGGCACCGGCGGGCATGTACCCGGCGGCAACGAGGCGGCGTTGTAGATCACGGATCGCCTCGCCGCGCTGACCGGGAGTCAGCGGGAAATAGCGAGAAATTCGTTGAGCTCCTGGAGAAGTGCACCCTTGCCCTTGGCGCCGACGATCTTCTTTTTGACGTCGCCGTTCTGAATCACGAGCAGGGTGGGGATGCTCATGACGCTGTATCGGATGGCGATGTCTGGGCTTTCGTCGACATTGAGCTTGGTGATTCGGATCTGGTCGGGGTACTCGCCCGCGATCTCTTCGAGAAGCGGGGCGATCTGCTTGCACGGGCCACACCACTCAGCCCAAAAGTCGACCAGCACGGGTGTCGATGAAGCAGCCACCGTCTCGTCGAAAGTGGAGCTGGTGAGGTTGGTGATCCCGTTGGCCATCGATCTGTTTCCTTTGCAAAGTAGCGCCGCTTTGATCGGCTGGTGGAAGTGTACCGACCGGAAACCGATCGCCGTGGTCAACTATTCCGGGCTGGTTGATTGGGCGGCAGAGAGCCGGCGACCTGAACGAGCCTGGCGCGTTGTGTGCCGGCGTGGGTGATGATGATTTCGACGCCGCGTTCGACGTCGGCGAGCAGGTGCTGCAGGTCGGTCTTGGCGTTGAGGACGTTGACCGTTCTGGACTCGATCGGAGTGTCGGGTCGCTCGACGTGACGGTGTTGCGTTTGCTGACTACGCATCAGCAACAGTGCCGAAATGGCATCGTCAATGGCATCCCGATCTGAAGACTCCAGCCCGTTTGACAACAGTCGTCGAGCACATTGCGACACAGTCTCGTTGCTGTTGCCGGCCAGCGCCTCCAGCCGCTCGTACAGCACTATTGGAATGCGCATCGAGACATGCCGTGACCCTACGGCGGCCCGGCGGCCGAAGTCTTGGGCTCTAGTAGACTCACTCATGGACGATGTAACACAACGTACCACAGACATCGCTCGCCAACCAGTCACAGACCGACATCGATCGGTCCCTGTTCGCCACGGTGATCAACCGTCGAGCCGAAACAAACTATGGGTGGGTCTACGGATACCCAAGGCAGTATCTGTGCAACAACGTGTTACAAGTATAGAACGCAACCGTTTGGAGGGTTTAACGACGGGATCAGCTGAAACTGATCTGGGCCAACGTCGCCGGCCAGGCGCCCTGTTGGAACCTCAGCCGTGCTGAGATTCGAGCCAGCGCTCGGCGTCGATCGCCGCCATACATCCGCTGCCCGCAGCGGTGATCGCCTGTCGGTATGTGTGATCCTGCACGTCACCGCAGGCGAAGACACCCTCGACGTTGGTATAGCTCGAGTCGGGCTGAGTGCTGAGGTATCCGCTGTCTTCCATGTCGAGCACATCAGTGAATAGATCGGTGTTCGGGCGATGACCAATCGCGACGAACACTCCGGTGACGTCGAGATCGTGGACCCTGCCATCGACCGTGGAGGTGACCTGAATACCCTCAACCTTGTCAGTGCCGTGAATTTCGGTAACCGTATGGTTCCACAGGAAATCGATCTTGGGGTTGGCGACCGCCCGGTCACGCATGATCTTGCTGGCGCGCAACTCGTCACGGCGATGAATCAGGGTGACCCTGTCGGCGAACTTGGTGAGGAATGTGGCCTCCTCGATCGCCGAATCGCCGCCACCTATCACGGCGATGTTGTGGCCACGAAAGAAAAACCCGTCGCAGGTCGCGCAGGTCGACACACCGTGACCGAGCAGACGGGCTTCGGATTCGAGGCCGAGCATCAACGAACGGGCGCCAGTCGACACGATTATTGAATGGGCCTGGTATTCGTCGTCGCCGACCCACACCTTGAACGGGCGCTGCGAGAAGTCGACACGAGTCACCTTGGCGGTAACGAACTCGGCACCGAACCGAACGGCCTGAGAGCGAAAGTTCATCATCAACTCTGGGCCCATGATCCCGTCAGGAAATCCTGGAAAGTTCTCGACCTCGGTGGTCAGCATCAGCTGTCCACCAGGCTGATCAGATGTGGATGACGGCTCGCCCTCGATCACAAGCGGCACGAGATTTGCGCGAGCACAGTAAATCGACGCCGTCAGGCCGGCTGGACCCGATCCGATAATGATGACATTGCGGACGTTGTCGGCCATGGAAACTCTCCGGACGTGGTGCAGGGGTGTGGATCAGGCTTCGGCGCTATGCCGCTTTGACATCAAGAACATCCCCGCCAGTGTGAGGATTCCCCCGACGATGAAATAGCTGAGGTAAACGGACTTGTCCCACTCGAACCAGATGTCGAGCAACGATTGCATCGCTCGTGTGGCAATGATCAGCAGCAACACGAGCGTGACGAGACCGAGGAATAGTCCGAGCAGTCCGAACACCACGGCACGAACTGCCTTGATCGCGTTGTTGGTGGTTTTGTCGCGAACGTTGCCGACAAGCGTCGTGATCTGTGCCGTCAGGTCGGGAGCCCAGTTGGGATCGGTAAAAGGATTGCCAGGCATGCCCAAGACTGTAGTGCCGGAACGACAAACTAGAACAGTGGACCGACCACGAGCGCCACACAGGTGTCTGGATCGATCGCCGTGACGGTGCGTTGCTGTTCGTCGACCGCCACCAAGACGTCGAGCGTCAGACCGTCCAAGATGTACTGGGTCGACCCCAAGATGACCTGTTGCGGACAGCGGGATTCGGGTGTCGCCGGCAAAGCACGGGCGACCCGGAGATCAATGAGATACGAACCAAAGGCGCCAAGCTCGTCGGATGTCGTGAGTGGCTTGGTTGGGTCGATCCCCGATGGCAAAACGTTGGCTTCGCTGTCGGCTGCGGGTTCGGCCGCCGCCACGGCGGGGTCTGAAGCTGGTTCAGCATCGCCGCCGGCAGAGGCGGGCAACTCTTGGGCAGTCGCCGCGCTACTGGCCGCGTCGGCAAGTTCGGACTCGGCGGACTCGGCAAAACTGGGACCATCGCCGGCCTCGGCCGCCGTGTCAAGGGACTCTGCGGCTGGCTCGTCGGCGGTCTGATCATTGCCGACACGAGATAAGAAGGCGTCGTCGTCGCTGCTTCTCAGACCTGTTGCCACGACCAGCCCAAGCAAACCGATCGCCACAAGGGATGCGGCAACGCCGAGATACATGGTATACGACGGCCGAGGCCGAAAAGCGACTGTTCGCGTGACAGCGTTGACAGGCGGAGCGGGGCGTACCGCTGCGCCCGAAAAGGCGGCCATGGCGGCACCTATGGCTGCCTCGCGGGCTGCGTCCGATGGCGGTTCGACCGATCGAAGCTGTGCCTGTACGGCGAGCATCTGATCGACCTCGGACATCACGTCCGGGTCGGCTTCGGCGACTACACGTTGCTCGTTGGTGAGTTCACCGTCGAGATACGCGCTCGCAAGGAGGTACTGCTCGTCATTCATGGCGTTGTATGGGGTTGCTGTTTGGACGTTCGTCGGGGTCGTCGCGGTTCCCGAGTTTTTCGATCAGTACACGACGCCCGCGGGCGATCCGCGATTTGACCGTACCGATCGGCAGATCGAGAGCGGCCGCGATTTCGGCATAGTCGAGATCGCCGACATCGCGCATGACGACAGCTGTCCGAAATTCTTCGGGCAACTCGGCAAGCGCCTGGTCGATCGTTATGCGATCGACGACGCTATCGATATGGCGGTGAGCGAGATCGTCGACCGGCTCGTTGGACGCACGAAGGTCGTCGTCGTCGACGATGTGGAGCTGTGGTTGTCGCTTTCGTTTGCGCAGTTCGTCGAGTGCAGTGTTGGTTGCGATCCGATACACCCAGGTTCCGAAAGCGGCACGGCCGTCGAAGCGGTCCAGGTTGCGAACGACCCGAATCATGGCCTCCTGGGCGGCGTCGTCGGCGTCACGGGTGCTGCCGGCGATGCGACGGCACACGGCGTGAACACGGCCGTAGTGTCGCCTGAGCAGTTGGTCCATCGCTGCCGTGTCACCACCCTGAGCGGCTGCAACAAGATCGCTGTCGGACCGATCGATCGTGGTCACGGCTGGTAGGAGATCTCTCCGAGCCGACCCCGATACGGGTGGGCGTTCGTGCAGGCCGCGTCAGGGCCGAGCTCTTTGAGCCAAACAAGCAGGTGGGTTGCGGAAACATCGACCGCCACGGTGACTTGCCCTGGCTGTTCTCCGAACTGGGTGGCGCCGACCTTGCTCCACGCATCGAGGTCGGCCGGCGAGCCCGCTGTGGTGGCGGTGTAGACATCGATCTGGTACGGGGCGTTGAGCGTTTCGAGCGTGAGGGTGCCAGGCGAAGCCGCCGAAAGATCGAGGATCAATCCAACTCCGCGTTTGCCGCCGAGATAGCGGTCTTGGTAACACTCGGTCGGCCATGAGGTGCTGGCGCTGCCGTCTGCGAGCGCAAGAGCCGCCTGGGCATTGTTTTCTTCACCGGTGGAGCTATCGGGATCCCAGGCCTGCACGCCCATGATCCGCACATCGCTGGGTGCCGCGACGGTGCCATCAGCATTTGGTGGGCTGGCATCGATCGGCGGGTTGGCATCGACCTGGGCGGCCGGGTCGACCAAAGCCTGATCGCCGGGATTCAAGGTGACGCTCGGAGCCACGGTGCCGCCGGTGAAGTCGCTTCCGTCATCTCCGCGATTGACGCGTACGAAGAGTACGCCGGCCACCAGTAGCGCAGCGATAAGCAGCGAGCTGACGACGACCAGCGATGGGGTCCAACGTTGCTGATATTGGCGGGCCGGCATGCCGCGGATGGGCAATGGTGACGGCGGCGTGTTGTCGCGGCGGGGCAGCGATGTCGGTGTCGCTCGCTGGTGGCGCGGCTCGTACTTGCGGGTGACCGGCACGGCGGCGCTGACGTGGGGATCGCCTGGTATGCCGGGCCCGGCGCCCAACGCACGCGTCGGCGGGTTGGCGATACGCGGTGGCGGATCGGCTGGGGTTCCGTCGATACGGGGTGGGGTGGTGTCGACCGAGAGTAGGGAACTGCGCAGATCGGTTCCGCTCTGCGGGCGGTGCGCCGGATTGCGGGCAAGCGTCTTGTGGATCAGGTTTACCAGCCCGATCGGCAGTGTCGGGCGCAGATGGCCGAGGTCGGTCGGATCGCGCTGGAGGCGGGCCAGCGCCGTGTCCGCATCGCTTTCGCCAAGGAACGGCACCCGCCCAGCGAGGCACTCGTACAGCACGAGTCCGAGCGAATACAGGTCGGCCCGCCCGTCGAGGCGGCGTCCGCGCACCTGCTCGGGCGAAAGGTACTTGGCCGTACCCATCATCACGTTGTCGCTGGTGAGGTCTTCGTCGCCGGCCTGCAGGCCCTTGGCGATCCCGAAGTCGGTCAACAGTACGCGGCCGTCTGAAGTGACGAGAATGTTGCCCGGCTTGACGTCGCGATGCACGAAGCCGGCGCGATGGGCCTCGTCGAGGGCGCCGGCGATAGCGGCGCCGATGTGAATCGTGAGCTCGGGGCCGAGCCGCTTTTGCGAATCGAGCAGCTGGCGCAGGCTCTTGCCGTCGACGAGCTGCATTACCACCGCTTGGCGACCTTCGTGGATGACGACATCGTGTACGGCGACGATGTTCGGATGGCTGAGGCGTGCGACGGCGATCGCTTCGCGCCGGAATCGTTCGGCCACCACCGGGTCGCCGGCAAGATTCGTCTTGAGCCACTTGATTGCGACCTTGCGATCGAGATCGTTGTCGGTCGCCACCCACACCTCGGCCATCCCGCCCTGCCCGATCCGGCGCTCGAGCCGGTATCGGCCGGCCAACAGTTCACCTGCTGGCGCGTGCGGGGGAGGTGCGGCACTCATGGGCATGATCGAACGTCACGCTAGTGGTGTTGGACGGGCGGAAACCGTCATTGCTCTAGCTGGCGGATGCGCAGCGGGACAGCGACGTCGTCAGTCGATGACGTCGAAGGCGATGCCGATCGTGCCACGGCCGGCGTGGGTACCGATCACGGGACCGATATCACCAATGATGATCTCGCCATTGTGGAGTGGTCGCAACATCTCGA
This sequence comes from uncultured Ilumatobacter sp., assembly GCA_937919625.1. GTDB lineage: Bacteria > Actinomycetota > Acidimicrobiia > Acidimicrobiales > Ilumatobacteraceae > Ilumatobacter. The sequence goes on along the minus strand of CALFRK010000046.1, from coordinate 23,450 downwards.
CGAACTGGTCGACATCGCTGCAGTCAGCCTGGAGTACGGCGAGGTCGCCGATCCGGCCCTCGTATTCGCGGACTTTCTCGACCAGGAACTTGAGGGCTTTCGAACGGGTTCGTTGCTTGCCCCCCTGCTCGACTTGCCCATCGACCACCTCGATGATCGGCTTGATCGCCAATGCTGTGGCGAGCAGTGCCTTGGCGTTGCCGATCCGACCACCCTTCTTGAGGTTGTCGAGCGTGTCGAGGGCACCGAACACATGGGTACGCGCGGCACGGTCGCGGGCGAGCGCCTCGACCTCGTCGAGTGAACCACCGGCTGCGGCCAGTCGGGCGCAGGCCACAACGATCGATCCGACGCCAAGGCTGACCGTACGGCTGTCGACGACGCGGACCGGAACCGTGTCGGTAACCGAGCGGGCGGCCAGTTCAGCGCTCTGCATAGTGGCCGACAGCGCACCCGACAGGGAGACGACGACGATTCCGGTGGCGCCGTCTGCGGAAAGTTCGCGATATGCCACTTCGAACTGGCCGGGTGCCGGCGCGGCGGTCTCTGGCAGCGTGTCTTGTTGCGCGCAGCGAGCCCAGAACTCGCTGGTGGAAAGCTGCTCACGATCGATGAACTCTTCGTCTCCGAAGCGAATCGAGAGAGGCACGACGCGGACGTCGTTGGCAGTCACGACCGATTCGGGCAGGTCGCAGGAAGAGTCGGTGACGATACGGATGCTCACGGAGATTCGAGCTTACTCCTCGGAACGCCCCGTGTCGCCGTGGGTGTCGTTCTCGTCGTGCGTGGTCTCGGGTTCTGGATGTTCCGGTTGAGCCGGGTGCCGTGAGCGGGTCATCTCGACGTCGCGGACGCGCTCGGCCCTACGCCGGCGACGAAAGTAACTGAACCACCATGTGGCCAGCACCAGCAGGGCTCCGACCGTAAAAACGCGGCCAAGGCCCGTCAGCGTGCTGACCCGGGCAGTCAACTCGACTGGCTCGGTGAGCCGATTCCCGGCCGGAGTGACGACCTCGACAAGTACAGGAAAGACACCGTTTGATCGGGTGGTTACCGGCACTGGAACGGCGGTGATCGAGTTCGGAAGCAAAACCGCCTCGACCCCTTCCGCAGCGAAAGTGAGCTTCTCGGCGGCGAGACGCACGACGACACGCAGCGGCGTATCGCTGGTGTTTGGGATTCGCACCGGGATGTCAGCGTTGCGCCCGGTGATCGTGAACGGGAATGTTTCTGGTTGTCGAACGGCCTGACGGATCTGTTCAAGGTCGGCGAGCACTTGATCGACCAGAAGGTTCGCTTGCTGGGCACTCAGGCCGGTGGACAGAGCCGTTAGCAGCGTCGATTCCCAGCCATCTGGTCGGTCGTCTGAGTCTGGCAACATCGACTCGACATCAGCCATCCGCAACCTGGTCTCGTCGAGGCGTTGAACCCTGCCCTTCAGCGATACCGAGGCTCGCGTATCGAGCTCGACGGTGACCGGAAGACCGTCGACGAAAAACATGTTGGTGATGTCAGCGATCCGGTCGAGCGGTTGGAACGAATAGGCGGGGTGCTCGGCCACGAATTGTTCGAGGTGGGCCAGTACCTCTGGGTCGGGGGCGGTCAGGTCGGCGGTGGTGAGCACCATCGAGCGCAGATCGGGATCGAGCTGGTATCGCATGGCGCTCGTGGTGGCCATCAGCAAAACAGCAGCTTCGGCGGGTGAGTTGCCGGTGTTGCTGTCGGGCTCGAGTAGTTCGGTGATCGGATCGACGACGAGCATCCGGATCACCGTCCGATCGGGCAGGCGGGCGCTCAATAGCAGTGAGGTGTCGGTCAGGTCGACGAGGCTGCCTTGGTAGCCGAGGTATCGGTCGAAGGGCACCACAAGCATCGGAAAGCCGACATCGCGGAGCAAGGCGGCACCCTCCGGCGTGAGCTGGTCGTGTGTGGGCCAGGCGCCGCGTGTCACCGGGCGAATCGGAAACAGTTCAGACAACGTTGCTTGACCTTCGTCGAGCAGTGTCTGGAACAGTTTGTTCAGGTCGTTCTCAGCCGCAGCAGAGGGATCGAGTGGGTGATCGGGAAGGGCAATCAGCACGTCGTTGGCGTCGAGCGCGGCGGTCAGCTGGTCGGCCACCTCGAGATCTTTGCTGAACACATCCTTGGTGACACCAGGAGGTAAGGCGACCGCGATCGGAGCACCCGTAGCCGATGCCAGATCGGCGATCTCGCGCAGGCCGGCAGCGACGGCCTCCAGCTCGGTCGAGTCGGGGGCGGGACCGGGATCGTCAATCGTCGCCAACACGCTGAACTGAAACGGGCCGCGCCCGATGCCGGCGGCATCGACAATTTCAAGGAAGGTCGTGTGGGCGGTGACGAGCGCTGAATCGCGGCGGATCTGGATCGTGATCGGATAAACGCCGGGCTCGAGCAGGTCGAGCCGATTTACGTCAGCGATGCCGCCCGTGATCGGCACGTCGAGCTCGAGTAGTCGTTGTCCGGTGGCGCTGTCAAAACGACTCACCTTGCTGAGTTCGAACTCGAGAATGTCAATCACCGGGCCGACCGAGTCCCCGAGCGAAAGCTCGACGGCAGCTCGGCTGGTGAGCCGGCGATGGGCGCGGATCTGAACGGTCATCTCCGGACCGGGATCGACGGTGGTTGTTGGCGCCGGAAGTGTTGTGACGGTGGGCGGCTCGACGATCGTCACGCCAGGGGGCTCGGTCGAGCTGGGCGAAACGACCCCAGCATCAGGCACGGTTGTGGTGGTGGTGGTGGTGGTCGTGGTGGTGGTGGTGGTCGTGGTGGTGGTGGTCGTGGTGGTGGTCGGCGCGATTTCGGGAACGTTGGCGTTTACGAGCAGCTCGAAATGCGCCATCGATCCGCTGGTAACGGCGTAGCTCTGCGCCTGCACTACGAGTCCGTCGCCTGGCGTGGCCCGCGAGGTGACCGGGTTGTCGCTCGCGGTTGCTCCAACCACGCCGATCAGTAGCGCGATCGCCGTCAGAAGCAGGATTCGCCTCACGATCGCGTCACCATCTCGTTCTCATGGTCGATGCCTCACCCTGTGAGCCGGCGCTCGGCGATCACTAGTTCGTCGTCGATGGAGACGAAGCCGAGCCGGTCATACAGCTGGAGGGCGGGCTGATTGGTTACGCCGGTGTTGACGAACGCCGCCGTCAGTCCGCGGCCGTACATCCACTGCAGCGAGTCGATTACCAGGTGGTGGGCGATCCGCTGTCGGCGGTGTGCCGAGCCGACCGAGAGCCGCTGCAGATATCCACTGTCGAGTGCTGCCCCCGAGATAGCAAATCCGGCAATGTCGCGACCACGGCGCACTAACCGGGCACGATTGTGCGGTGTCGCGCGGCGGATCTCGCGCAAGCTGGAGGTGTCGTTGCCCCACATCTTCCCGAACGCGTCCTGATCGACAATTGCGGCGCGCGGTAGGTGCCATGCCCGAAACGGGCGGGCACGGTTGACAACGTCGGTGACGTCAGGTGTGATTGGTGCGTCGAGGCCGCGACGCAGCAGAACGAGTCGATCGATCGTTTCGAATCCGACCGAGTCGAGCACGTCAGCGACCCGTGGGAAAAGGGCCGAGGTACGAACGGAGTGGGCGCCGGTGCGACGTGCCCGCTCGACGGCTGTTTCGACGGAAGCGGCTGAGGGCAAGTTGAGGTGATCGACGAAGATCAGATGGGCCACCGTCGGGTCGTTGGGCCAACGCCGCAGGCGCCACATGCGCGATGCTTCGTCTTGCGTCCTCACAGCCGACCCGTTCACGCGCGCGACGGTAGCCGGGTGGCCGCCGATTCACCTGGCGTTCCTTCGTAACGACTGGCCGCGTTCGTCTGGCGGCTCGCTCTCCAGGTCCAACCTCGGCGGTTGCGGCACTAGCCTGGAGGGGCCATGATTCCGGACCGCTTCGCTCCCGTGCTTGCCGAACTGGCCCCCCTGGCGGCTCGCTTTGGCAAGGCCGGACACCGTTTGTACCTGGTCGGTGGCACGGTACGTGATCTGATGGTCGGTTCGCAGCGAAGCGACTACGACCTCGACCTCACTACCGATGCCCGACCGCCGGAAATCAAGGCATGCCTCGCCGGGTGGGCCCACGCGATCTGGACGCAGGGCGAGCGGTTCGGCACGATCGGCGCCAAATTTGGTGAACGCACCTACGAAATCACGACGTTCCGCGCCGAGTCGTACACGGACGATTCGCGCAAGCCACACGTCACCTATGCCGACGACGTCGAGACCGATCTCGGCCGTCGTGACTTCACGGTCAATGCGATGGCGCTCGAACTCACCAGCGGCGACACCCCGGTGTTGGTCGATCCGCACGGTGGCGCTGTCGACCTGATCAACAAGGTGCTGCGAACTCCACTCGGACCAGACGTCAGCTTTAGCGATGACCCGTTGCGGATGTTGCGGGCGGCGCGCTTTATCGCCGGTTATCAGCTACGACCGACGGATCAGCTGGTCGCCGCCGTCAAGGACATGGCGACGCGCCTCGAGATTGTCTCGGCCGAACGGATTCGCGACGAGTTCGACAAATTGATCACGGTCGATCACCCTGCCACCGGCTTGTGGTTCCTTTACGACACCGGCTTGTCGGACCAGTTCCTTCCGGAGCTAGCGGCTATGCGCTTGGAACACGATCCGATTCATCGTCACAAAGACGTCCTCTCCCACACGATCGCTGTCGTCGAGAACGTGCGGCCCGCAATTGAACAGCCGGAAGGGCACCCTTCTTTCGACTACAGGGTGGTGCGGCTGGCAGCTTTGTTTCACGATGTGGGAAAGCCGCGCACACGTGATCACCAGGAGGGCAAGGGCACCACATTTCACCATCACGACGCGGTCGGCGCTCGGATGACCAAGAAACGGATGACCGCCCTGCGGTACTCGAACGACGATGTTGCCAAGGTCACCGCGCTGGTTGCCCTTCATCTGCGATTCCACACATACCGGTTGGGGTGGTCGGACTCGGCCGTTCGTCGCTATGTGCGTGACGCCGATGATCTCTTGCACGAGTTGAACGTGCTGACGCGCTGCGATTGCACCACCCGCAACGAACGTAAGGCGAGGCACCTGTCGAAGCGGATGGATGATCTGGAGGAACGGATCGAGGCGCTCGCCGAAGCAGAGGAACTGGCGGCGATCCGCCCCGAACTCGACGGCCAGGCGGTGATGGATCACCTCGGGTTGGCGCCCGGACGTGAAATCGGCGAAGCGCTCAACTTCCTGCTCGAGATTCGTCTCGAACAGGGGTTGATCGGCGAAGCCGAGTCGAAGGATCGCCTTGATGCCTGGTGGGCGCAGCGAGGAAGCTGATCGGTTGTTCGTTGTGTGAGACAACGTGTATCGCCCATCTCACCGGTGGCGCGGACCTAACCTCTTCGCGTGAACGGTAGCGAGAACATGCTGGTGATCGGATTTGGGGCGGTCTCATTGATCGTTCTCGCTGCCAGCATCTGGAACAGCCATCGCCAAGGCGAACGTATGCATCGCCAACTCGACGCGGTCGAGGCTGCAGAAAGCGAGGTGCGGCGCCTGCTCGACGAGCTGCCGGAGGCGGTATTGCTGGTCGATGCCGATCATGTCGTGCGCAGCACCAACGCGGCCGCCCTGGGCTTGTTCGATCTGTCACGCAGTGATCTGGTCACCAGCAGCCTGCTCGAACACACCGATGGCGACGAGCAGGTGCAGTTGGCGGCGGCGATCCAACGCGCTTTCGAGGGCGACGAGGTCGAGCCGATCCAGATTGAGGTACTCGGAGGTGCGACCCGGCGGGTTGTCGTCGAAGCTTCGTTCCATCTCCCTCGGCACAGCCCGGTCTTCGACCAGGAGCGCCGGCTGGTGGTGAGACTGCGAGACGTGTCAGAGCGTGAGCAGCAGAGCCGGGCGCTCGATCAGGCGCGGCGCCGCTTCCACCAGGCGTTCCAGTCGGCTCCGACCGGAATGGCGTTGGTGCGGTTGGATGATGGCCGGATCGTCGATGCCAACCAATCGCTGGCTGAGATGTTGCGCCGCGATGTGAACGAGTTGGTGGGCTGCACGCTGCGCGAGTTCACCCATCCAGATGACGTGCGTGCCGCCCAGTCACACCGTGCCCGACTCGAGTTGGGGATCGTCGATTCGTTCCGGATAGACCAGCGTTACCGCCGCCGCGACGGTGAGTTCATCTGGGCCCGCACCAGGGTGTCAACGACCGAGGACGACGGTGTGATGCTGGCGATCACCCATATCGAAGACGTAACCGAACAGCGTCGCGCAGCCGAGCAACTTCGCTACGCCGCCCGACACGACGAGCTGACGGGATTGCCAAACCGCGCCTATTTGATGCACCTCCTCGAAGACCGCCTGGCGACCGCCGAGATCGATTCGGTCGTCGTGTTGTTCGTCGACCTCGATCAGTTCAAGGTCGTCAACGACAGCCTTGGTCACGAGGCCGGCGATCAGTTGATTCAAATCGTGTCCGATCGCCTTAAGTCGGCATTGCGCGAAGACGATGTGTTGGCGCGGTTCGGCGGCGACGAGTTCATCGTCGTGCTAACCGGCGAGCCGCTCGATGTCGCAGATCGTCTTCGACGTGCGATACACCCGCCTGTGGTGCTTGGCGAACATGAGCTGTTCGTCACGGCCTCGATCGGGTACTCGTCAAACCACGAGGCCGGAATGTCGCCCAACGACTTGTTGCGCGACGCCGACGCCGCGATGTACCGCGCCAAGGCGCGCGGGCGCGACTGTGTCGAGGCGTTTGAAGTGGGCGGTCACGAGACGGGTGTCCAGGCGCTGCGTACGGCGGGTGAGCTGCGGCACGGCATCGAGCGAGGCGAGATCGTTCCGTACTTTCAGCCGATCGTCGATCTCGAATCGGGGCGGGTGCTCGGATACGAGGTGTTGGCGCGGTGGTTGCACCCCGAACGGGGCTTGTTGCCGCCGAGCGAGTTTCTGCCGCTGGCCGAAGAGACGGGGCTGTTGGTCGGCCTCGGCGCTCAGATGTTGTTCGACTCGCTGGCGCAACTTGCCCAATGGCGTGCCTCCGGTCACCGTTTTGCAAATTGCACGGTGTCGGTCAACGTCGGCACGCGGCAGCTGGTCGACCCCAACTTCTACGACACCGTCACCGACGCTCTGGCGCAGACCGGGATCGATGCTGACTCGTTGTGGTTGGAGATCACCGAGACCGCCCTCCTCGCCGATGTGAAGGCTGCCACGGTCGCTCTCCGTGAGTTGCGCAGCCTGGGCCTGCACCTCTCCGTCGACGACTTCGGCACCGGGTACTCGTCGCTGACTTATCTGAAGCGGTTTCCGGTCGAGGCGATCAAGGTCGACAGGTCGTTCGTAGCGGGTCTCGGCATCGAGCAGGAGGACTCGACGATCGTCGAGGCCGTCGTGCGACTCGGTCAGTCGCTTGGGCTGCACGTCGTGGCGGAAGGCATCGAGTCGCCGTTGCAGCTCAGCCGTTTGCGTGAACTCGGTTGCGATCGGGGACAGGGTTATCTGTTCGGCCGCCCTCGCCCAGCGGCGCTGGTCGAGGCCGAACGCGCCGGAGTCTGATCAACATCGCAGCCGGCGTATATGACGCGCCGTTTCTCAGTCGCCCTCTTTACGGGCCCGAATCACGAGCGTGGTCGGCACGGGCGAGATCTCGCTAACGCCGAGTTCGACAATGTGGTCAACACGGAAGTTGGCGCGGCCGAGTTGCAGATGCCAGTCGCCGATCGTGCGACCAACCGTTCCGTAAGGGTGCACCTTTGATCCGTATTGATCGGTCGTGTGCACGCCGGCGAACGGGTGCGGGACGGCGATCACGAACGGGTGACTGGCCTTCAGTAGCCGGTGCACCTGACGCAGTTGACGGCCGAGATCATCGACGCCGACGAGGGTGTGGTTGGCGACGACCAGCGAGAACGAACCGCTGGTGGCGAAGCCGAGGTCGGCCAGATCGCTGACGTGACACTCGACGGTGACCTCGGCGCCGGCGGCCGCCTGGCGAAGCCGTTCGACGGCGGCTGCGTCGGGGTCGACAGCGATCGACTTTGCGCCGGCCAGAGCGAAGGCGACTGCGTTCGACTGGCGACTGATACCGAGCTCGAGCGCGCGTTTACCGTCGCTGATATCGCCGCACAGGCGAAGCTCGAGATCGTCGGGGATATCGCGGCCGAAGGAGATGGCGGTGGTCGTCACGAGGTCTAGTCTGGCGTATCGCTAGCCTGAAGTGATGGGTTTCTCGGTCGGGGTGCTGCGCCATGGATCAGAACGGCGCGGCATCGTCGATCACCGGCTGGCGAGGCGGATGTTGATCAACCAGGTCCGGTTGGGTCGGATCAGCCGCACAGAGGTGTGCGATGCGCACCCCGAACTGATCCGTGCTGCGCGCAATGTCGGCACCGAGACAACTGCTGATTGCCCGATCTGCGACGACGGCAAGCTGCGGATCGTGACCTATGTGTTCGGCCATCGGCTGCCCGCTTCGGGCCGGTGTGTGACCACCAAGAAGGAGCTCCGCAAACTTGGGGCGAATGCCGGCGGCGAGCTGACGGCGTATGTCGTCGAGGCGTGCACCGAGTGTCGCTGGCACCACCTCCTGCGAATCCTCCCGATCTGAACGCGTGAACAACTTGCGCACTATGTGCGCAAACTCATCACGCGTTCCGGTGGTGGGTTGGGTTTGCGACGGTGAAGGGTACGTTGGGGGCGCTGCACCACCGGCCTCGGATCTCGGTCCCCTCGATGACTCGACAGGGAGAGGCCCATGCCCCAGCTATCAGCGACACTTGCCCGTGTCGTCACGACCCGTTACGGCGTGGTCACCACCGAACAGTTGCTTGTCGATGGTTTCACGCAACACTCGATTCGGCGGATGGTGACCCAGGAGGTGCTGATCCGGGTCCACAAGGGGGTGTATCGCCACGCTGTCGCCACCGACAGCTTCGAGGCTCGATGCGTTGCTGCCTGCCTCGCTGATTCGCGGGCCGTGGTAACGGGACCGGCCGCTGCTCGGCTGTGGGGTTTCCGTCACGTGTTCCGGCCACTGCAACCGGTTGTGTTGGTCGAACACGACCGGACACCGCTCACCCGGGGGGTCGAGCTCAGGCGGACCAACGTGCTCGAAGCCGACGACTGGTCGGTCCGACCGGATGGGATTCGTGTCGCCAGTCCGGCCAGGGCTTGGTTCGATTGCGCTCGCGACCTCAACGACGAACGGTTCGAGATGCTGACCGAGTGGGTACTCGACCATCACGCCTCGGTACCCACACTGTGGCGGATGCGGCGTCGGATGAGCTCTCGTGGTCGTCCGGGTCTGGCCCGGGTAAATCGGGTGTTGAGCCAGCGTCAGGTTTGGCAACGTCCTGCCGGATCAGGACTCGAGCTTCGCGCCCTGCAGGGCTTGGAGCGGCGCGGTGTTGTCGGGCTGGTTCGTCAGTTCCCGGTCCGCTTGGCGAACGGCATCGTCATTCATCCCGACGCGGCGTTGCCAGAGGTTCGTTGGGCGCTCGAGATCGACCACGTCACATGGCACGGCGGCCGTCTCGATGCTCAGCGTGACAAAGGAAGGGACCGGGGGCTTCGTCGCGTCGGCTGGCAGGTCGATCGCGTCACCGATGTCGAGCTCGATGCACGATTCGATGAAACGATCGACGAGATCGTCGATCTGATCGCGATGCGGACTCGCAGCTTCGTCGCCTGACAGCCAGACCCACCCGCAATGCGTGAACAGACTGCGGACTATGTGCGCAACTTGTTCACGCGTTCGGGTGGGGGGAGCGCTCGACACGTAACCTTGCCGTGTGGCGAACTCATGGTTTGAATCGGTCGCGGTTGCACAACAGCGGGCCAAACGAAAGCTCCCCAAGTCGGTCTATGGCGCGTTGATTGCCGGTACCGAGCGGGGGCAGTCGATGAGCGATAACGAGGCGGCGTTCGCCGAACTCGGGGTGCGGCCGATCACGGCCGGTCAGTCGCCGACCCGCAACATGACCACCGAAGTAATGGGCCAGTCGATGGCGATGCCCGTTCTCATCTCACCGACCGGCGTTCAGGCCGTACATCCCGACGGTGAGATCGCGGTAGCGCGGGCGGCGGCAGCTCGCGGGGTCGTGATGGGTCTCAGTTCGTTCGCCAGCAAGCCGATCGAAGACGTCATCGCCGCCAATCCCCAGACGTTCTTCCAGATCTACTGGGCCGGTGACCGCGACTCGATAATCACCCGCATCGAGCGCGCCAAGTCGGCTGGGGCGTGCGGCCTGATCCTCACCCTCGACTGGTCGTTTGTGCACAGTCGCGATTGGGGCAGTCCACAAATTCCCCAAGACACGAAGCTGACGACGCTGATCAAACATGCACCCGAAACGCTGATGCGTCCAGCATGGTTATTGGAGTGGTTGCGATCGGGTCAGATTCCCGCTCTCGATGTGCCCAACTTCACCGCGATCGGCGAGTCGGCGCCGCACTTCTTCGATGCCTACGGCACGTGGTGGGGCACAACTCCGGCCACCTGGAAAGACGTCGCTTGGGTCGCTGAGCAGTGGGATGGTCCGCTGATGGTGAAGGGCATCGGTCGAGTCGACGAGGCACGTAGGGCGGTCGACTCCGGGGCCACGGCGATCTCGGTCTCGAACCATGGTGGTAACAATCTCGATGGCACACCTGCCCCGATTCGTTTGCTGCCGGCGATCGCCGAAGCGGTCGGCGACCAGATCGAGGTCGTGATGGACGGCGGAGTTCGTCGCGGCAGCGACGTCGTGAAGGCGCTCGCATTGGGCGCCAAGGCTGTGATGATCGGGCGCGCCTATCTGTGGGGTTTGGCTGCCAATGGGCAGGCCGGAGTCGAGAACGTGCTCGACGTTCTTCGCAGCGGCATCGACTCGAACCTGCTCGGTCTTGGCAAGTCGTCGATCGACGAGTTGAGCCCCGACGACCTGATCATCCCCGACAACTTCGTCCGCTGACCCTGACCCTGACCCTGCCGCTGACCCTGCCGCGGGTGGTCGGCGCTGCCCGCCACGTCACCGAGCTGGCGCGACCGGTAGCGTCGCAGACCATGACTGCAGCATCGTTTCGCGCGTTCCAGGCCGTCACCGAGGGCGAAGCCGTCGAACGGGGAGTCGTCACCATGTCGGCTGACGACCTGCCCTCCGATGGTGTGCTCGTCAAGGTGCAGTGGTCCAGCGTCAACTACAAGGACGGGCTCGCCTCCACGCCGGCCGGACGCGTCGCACGCATCTCACCGATCGTTCCTGGCGTCGATCTGGCCGGCGTACTCGCCGAGGACACCCCGAGTATGCCCGCCGGTACCGAGGTGATCGCCCACGGAAACGCGATCGGCGTCGCCCGGCATGGCGGCTATGCCGAGTATGCCAGGGTGCCGGCCGAGTGGCTGGTCGCCTTGCCCGACGGCTTGTCGTCCCGTGAAGCGATGGTGGTTGGCACGGGTGGCTTCACTGCCGCACTGTCGGTGATCGCCCTCCAAGACCACGGCATCACGCCAGATTCTGGCCCGATCCTGGTCACCGGTGCGACCGGTGGCGTCGGTTCGACGGCGGTCGACATCCTCTCCAACCTCGGCTATGAGGTCATCGCCAGCACCGGCAAACCGGAACAGGCCGATTTCCTAACCGCCCTTGGCGCCAGCTCGATCATCGACCGCAACGTTCTGTCCGAGGAGGGCCGCCGCCCGCTCGAAAAGACCCTGTGGGCCGGAGCCGTCGACTGTGTTGGAGGGGTCACGCTTGCGAACGTCTTGAAGCAGATCCACTACGGCGGATCGGTCGCCGCCAGCGGCTTGACCGGTGGCCCCGGCTTGCCGACCACGGTGTTGCCGTTCATCTTGCGTGGAGTCAACCTGCTCGGTATCGATTCTGTGGAAATGCCGATGGAACGCCGCCGCGCTGCCTGGGCTCGGATCGCGAACGATCTCAAGCCGAGCAATCTCGATCAGATCGGCCACGACGTCACGCTCGACGACCTCGACACGGTGCTGACCGACATCCTCGCCGGCAACGCAATCGGCCGCAGTGTCGTCAAGCTCTGAACAACGTGGTCGTGACGAGCTGCAGTAGCTCGGTCGCGTCGATCGTCGATTCGCCGTCGTGGCTCAGTTCGGGTGACAGGCCACCGGGGTCGCCGGCCGTCCAGCTGACGCCGCCGGTTTCCAGCGCCGTGAGTTGCTCGGCCAATGGGCGCATGTCGACCCTGGCCAGCACGGGCCGCGACCGGTACTGGACCCAGGTCTCGTAGCGGTCGACGTACCGGTAGCGGCGGCCATGCACGACCAGCAACCGAAACCGGTCGGTGGCATTGTGGATCGCCATCGGGTGCAAGCCTTCGAAGCTGTCGCCGCCGAACCGGTGGCCGTGCCGCACCGGTTGATCGGGGTCGATCGTGACCACCGCCAAATCGATCTGAGGTTGCTCGGCGATCATCACGGCCCGCGACGTGATTGCCTGCTCGCTGGCTGTCAACTGGTCGTCCTCGTCGGCCCACAGCTCGCGGTACCGGTCGTTGTCGAGCACGATGGTCATCAGCTGGGGCAGCAGCTCGGCGTAGAGCTGGTCCGTGAACTCGCTGTAGGTGCACGTCGTCTCGGCCTCGGCGAGTTTCGACAGCACCATCGATGCGCGGGCCGCTCGTCGATCGCGGTAGGTCGCAAAATCACCGGCGGCGGCCACGTCGATCAGCAGCTCGCGCTGGGCGAGCGATTGCTCCGGCTCGACGAGGGCGTGGATCGACACCAGGCCGTCTTGATCGAAGTGGTTGTTGGTGACGACCTCGGCTGGTTCGTGCCGGGCCGGATCGGCGAGGTAGGCGAATGCCATCTCAGCCGAAAGATCCCGAGCGAGGCCTGGCGGGGAGGCGATCCCGGGCCAGTGCGAGAGTGCCAGCACCGATGCTTCGTTCGGTGAGCCGTCGACGACGATGTTGGGGATCTGGCGGCTGGCTTCGTAATCGAGATAACGAAACCTCATGCGGTAAAACCTACGACCTCAACCGCACTCGACCGCAACGCGTTCACACCCGTTCGCTCACATCTCCTCGGGCGGTCGATGGTCGCGGAACTGCTGCAACAGCAGTAGGTCATAGATCGCCTTCACGCCACCGCCGATCACGAGTGGCCACCCGAAGGTGGTGAGATGCAATAGCCAGCCTGCGACAAACGGTGGCAGCGCTGCGGCCAGGCTGCGTGGCACGTTCGTGACACTTGCCGCCGCCGGCCGTTCCTCGGGCGACACGACAGCCATCACGTACGACGTGCGCGCCGGTACGTCCATCTGCGACAACGCCGAGCGTGCGAGCAGACAGGCAATCGCGAGGGGCGCGTTCGGCATGAACGCGGTCAGGATCAAGAACCCGTTGGCGGGAAGGTGCGTGAACACCATCGTTCGCACGAGCCCGATCCGCTTGGCGACGCGTACGGCCACCAGCGCCGAGAACGCCGAGAACACACCGGCCCAGAAGAATACGGCGCCGCTGACCGCGACGGAGAGATCGAAGCGGTTGTGCAGCCACAACACGAGCATCGCCGTGATGACGAAACCGCCACCGAATGCGTCGAGGCTGAAAAGCACGGCGAGGCGGTACACGACCGACTTCGAGGGCCCGAGCGGGGTGGAGGGGGCCAGATTGGTGGGTTCGACGTCACTCGAAAGCGAGCGGTATCTCATGAAGACGATCAGCGCCAGGCAGGCGTACAGCACGAATGTCATGCGCAGCGATGCGGCGCTTGTCCATCCCCAGCGCTCGCCCAGCCACTCCGGCACGCCGGCGCACAGCGATCCAAAGGCGGCCAACAATGACCCGATCAGGGCGTATCGGGCGAACAGAGCCGTGCGGTCGGCATCGGACACTGTGGCCGGTAACAACGCCTGCTCGGTAGGTAGGAACACGCTGACATCGCCACTGCTGGGGTTGAGCGTGCCGATCATTCCCACCAGCGCCAGCCACCAGAATCCGGTGAAGACGGCGAACCCGATGCCGGTGGTCAGCATCAAAAGCGACACCAGCCTGAGCAGCCGCCGCCGCGGGTAAGCGTTGGCCCGCAGGCCGACGATCAACGTCAGCGCCGCCGAGCCGAGCAATGTGACCGACACGAGGATGCCGATCCGGGCACTCGAGAAGCCGAGTGCCACCAGATAGGCAGATAAGACGACGCTGATCAGCCCATCACCGAAGGCGCGGATACCGCGAGTCTCGAGCAGCACGGTCGCGTCGTGCGTGGCACCCTTGGGGAGCAGTTGCACGGTGAGGCCTCAGGCCGGTTCGTGTGGATAGAGGGTGAGGCAGGCGAAACACCAGTTCTCAACCTCGGCCAGCACACGTTCGGCCGGTTCCCGGTCGGCTGCCGCGACCGTGACGTACTTGCGATGCACTGGCTCGACGCCGGCGACCTCAGCCCCGCACGACTCACACGTCATGGCCACACCTTACGCGACGACTTGGTCGGTCTAGCCTTCCGGATATGTGGCGGTCGTTACTCGTGGTGGTTTTGATCACCGGGGCATGTGCCGGTTCGCCCTCGACCGATCCGACGACCCCACAGGTGTCGATCGACCGGAATGCTGCGCCCTCCTCGAGCGTGAGCGACGTCAGCACGACGACATCAGACGATTTGGTCGCGGAGGATGTGCTACCTGTCGGATTCGAGTTGACGACTGCCACAGTTACCGCCGCCGATGGCACCGTGTGCGAGCTGTGTTTGTGGTTGGCCGAGTCGGCCGAACAGCGCAGTCGGGGCCTGATGGGTGTGACCGATCTCGGGCGGGCCGACGGCATGGCGTTTCTGTATCCCACCCCTCACATCACGCGTTTTTGGATGAAGAACACCGTGCTTGCGTTGTCGATCGCGTTCTACGATCCCAGCGGCGAGTTCATGGAATCGTTCGACATGGAGCCGTGCGTCACGAATGACTGCCTGAGGTATCCGACACCGTTCGATTTTTTGATCGCCGTCGAGAGTAATCAAGGGGGGCTGGGTGGGCTTGGCATGTTGGCGGGCAGCACGCTGGAACTGCTCGACGTGCCGTGTCGGTTGGGCACAACTCCCAACCTCACAACTCCCAACTCAGGTTGACGTTGCCGACAGCCAGGCGTCGAACAGTCGCTGATAGGTGCCACCCGCCTGCACGAGATCGTCGTGGTGGCCGTCCTCTACCAGTCGACCGCCTTCGAGCACGAGCACCCGGTCGGCGCGCGCCGCCGTTGAAAGTCGGTGGGCGATCGCGATCGTGGTGCGCCCGGCCGCCAGCTTGGCAAGCGCCCTCGACGTGCGCACCTCGGTGAGCGCGTCGACCGATGAGGTTGCCTCATCGAGCACTAGCACATCGGGGTCGGCGACGCCGGCCCGCAGGAGGGCGACCAGCTGACGCTCGCCGGCCGACAGCGAGTCGCCCCGCTCGCCGACACGAGTGTCGAGGCCGTCTGGCAGCGAGTCGATCCAGTCGCGTACCTCGATCTCGTCGATGATGCGGTCGACCTCGGCGCGGGTGGCGCCAGGTCGGGCAAACTGGATGTTGGCGAGCACTGTGTCGTCGAACAAAAACGGCTCTTGAGCCACGACGACCAACCGGTGCCGCAGCTCGGCATCGTCGACGAGCACCAACGGCACGCCGCCTAGGCGGATGTCGCCGGCGATCGGATCGGCGAGGCGGGCGATCAAACGGCCGAGGGTAGTTTTCCCCGAACCGGTGGCACCCACCATCGCCACCTGCTGACCTGCGGGAATATGGACAGATACGCGATCGAGCACGATGTCGTCGCTGGTGCTGCTGTCCGAACGGCTGCGATACGAGAACGTCACATCGTCGATGTCGATATCGAACCGACCGGGCGGCAGCGGGCGCGGTGTCTCGGGTGGGGGTGGGCCGACGGGAATGTCGAGAACGGTCAGCACCCGGCGCAGGCCGGCCACAGCTGTTTGGGTCTGATCGAGCACTTCGGTGAACTCGGCGATTGGTTCGAGGAATCGGTATGTGAGGAAAATGAACCCGACGAGGGCACCGGCGGTGAGTCCGCCGGTTGGCCCGATAGCGACTCCGACGGTGACGATCGTGGCGATCGTCACCACCGAGAACACCTCGCCGAGAGGAAACAGGAATGCTCCGATGATGTTGGCGTGGATCTGGCTGTCGGCGCGGCCTTTCACCGCAAGCTGGGTGCGGCCAGCGAACATGTCGCCGGCGTCGTAGGCCCGGATCGTCTCGGCACCGCTGACGAGCTCGGTCACGGTTGCCAGCATGTTGCCGTTGCGCTCGCGGGAGCGGTCGTAGGCGGCGACCAAGTAACGCTGAACTACCCGCAGGACAAAGAACAGGGGGATCGAGATGCCGATCGCGATCAGGGCCAGCAGCCAGTTGTAGGCCAACATGACAGCGGCCACGATGATCATCAAGGTGCCGTCGATCAGCCATGCGAGGCCGCCCCATCGGAAGAAATCAGCGAGCGTCTCGATGTCGCTCGTGACGCGGGCCACCAGCGCACCGCGGCGCTCTTCGTTGTGGTCGGCAAGGCTGATGCGGTGGATGTGGCCTATCAGGCGGGCCCGCAGATCGTTGAGCGCCTGCTCACTGCGGGTACCGAGGCGCACGATCGCCGCTCGCTGGCACACCGCAGCGGCCAGCTGGGCAGCGACACCGATCAGCGCGCACCACACCACGAATCGCATATGGACGTCGATGCTGTCATCGGAGCCGACTATGCCACGGTCGATCGCCTGCTGCACCACGATCGGAACGACCACTCGTCCTCCGGCGCCGCATGCCGCGAGCAGCCACGTCAGGCCCAGGCCTTGGCGAAGAACGGGTGCCTCTTCGAGTCCGCGGCTGATCGTGCTTGTCGCCGAGAATCGACCCATCGGCTCGGTCATGAGACACCTCCGAGATTCGGGCGAGTGGCCGATCCGAACTCGTCGCCCGTGCCGGGAAGCCGGCTGCGGTCGGTCTCGAACGCCTCGACGAGGTGGCGATACGCGTCTACCTCGCTCATCAGCTGCTCGTGCGGCCCGTGTGCCACGATGCGGCCCTGCTCAACGAACAACACGTCGTCGGCAAGGGCGATCGTCGACGGTCGTGAGGCGACCATCACCACCGTCGTCTTGGTTAACGACGATCGGAGATTGGCGAGCACGGCAAGTTCGGTCGCCGGGTCGAGCGCCGATGTGGTGTCGTCGAGCAGCAGTAGGTCGGGCCGACGGGCGAGCGCACGAGCGAGTGCGATCCGCTGTCGCTGACCGCCGCTCAGCGTGACACCGCGCTCGCCAACAAGCGTGTCGAGCGCGTCGGGGAGTTCGCTGACGAAGTCGGCGGCGCACGCCAATCGCAGCGCCTCCCACACCTGTGCGTCGTCGAGATGTTCGCTGACGCGCACGTTGTCGCGGACGCTGCCCCCAAACAGGAAGGCCTCCTGGAAGACCACGGTGCGTTGGCCGTCGACGAGATCGATCGAACCCGCCGTGGGTTTCAGCAGCCCGGCCAGCAGGTCGATCAGGGTCGACTTGCCCGACCCGGTTGGGCCTACGAATGCGGTCACCGAGCCAGTGAGGATCTCGACGGAGGCATCGATCACGACCGGTCCGGGTTCGCCGGTGTGGGCGAACGACACATGTGCGACGCGCACGGCGACGTCGCCGGTGGTGGTGCCGATCGCGGCGACTGGGTCGGGGTCGAACGGATCGTCGAGGGTCTCGCGTAACCGGGCGTAGCCGGCGTACGAGTGCGGCAACTCAGACAGCGCATAGCCGACGAGCCGCAGTGGGAACACGAGCAGCGTGAACATGTAGATAAAGCCCGACAGCTCGCCGATGGTCACGTTTCCCGACTGCACCCGGCTGGCGCCAAGCACCACCAGACCGATGTTCGTGAGCGAAGGGATCATCTCGAGCAGTGACTCGAACGTGCCGCGCAGGTGCACGGCCCTGACGCGGGCGTCGCGGATGACTCCCGCGAGGTGGCTCAGCCGCTCAGTTTCGCGTTGGCCGGCCCCGTAGGCCTTCACGAGCTGAACCGCCTCGAAGCTTTCGTGCACAGCGCCCGCGAAGGTGCCAAGCGCTTGCTGGGCATCGTCGAAGTGGCGGTCGACCCGGTGCTGATACATGACGTTGGCGACCATCAGCACCGGAAACACGGCTACCGCCGCTACACCCATCACGACGTCGGTGGCGATCAGCCAGATGGCGGCTACGACCACCATCAGGATCGTGCCGAGTGCGAACGGAATCGGAGCCATCACGCCGACGGTCGTGTCGACGTCTACGCCCGCTCGAGCGACGAGCTGGCCTTCGCTCTGGCGGCGGTGCCAACTGGCCGGTTGCTCGATATAGCGCTCGGTCACCTCGTTCGTGAGTGACTCGGCGATCCGCCATTGGGTCATCCCTGCGAAGGAGCGTCGGATCACGACGCCTGTAGCGCGCAGGATGCCGATCCCGATGATCAGTGCGCAGCCGGCCACAATGGTGGATGTTGCGACGTCGCCAACTTCGAACCGGGGCACCACGACCCGGTCGATCACCCACTGCACGGCGACGCTGGAGGCCACAGTGCACACGCCGAACAAGAAAGCTCCGGACACTGCCGTGACGAACAGCCGGGGGTGCAGGGAGGTGAGTCGACGAACAAACCGAACGTATTGCCTCCCGCGTGCGAAGGGCGGTTCCGGGGTATCCGAGTGCACGCAACGTTTCTACCAGTACGGTCGCCCAAACGGGCTGGCGGTTTACGGTAACCGGCCCGACACCGATCACGTATCGATGACAGTGATCTGCTCACCATCATGGCTGTCACACCCCTCGTGCACGCTGAGAGCATGTTTGTCGGGGCGCCGCTACACTTGCCGGGTCATATTCACCCTGCCCCATCACATGGATGGGGCCTCAGGCCGGTGCTCTCCCCGAGCGTCTGCCGCAGTCCGAAGGGAGTGCAACACGCATGATGCGTGCTTACGAGTTGATGGTGATCGTCGACGGTGACGTCGAAGATCCCAAAGCCCAGTCTTGGATCAAATTCGTCACTGACGAGATCGCCAAGGTCGAGGGTTCGGTCCACGGCAAGCCCGATTGGTGGGGTAAGCGCCCGTTTGCTTACCAGATCAACAAGAAGGATTCCGGCTACTACCTCGTGGTGGAGTGCCTCGCCAACGGCGGCGCCCTCGACGAGCTCGAGCGCCAGCTCCGCCTCGCGGACGACATCGTTCGCCACAAGCTCATCCGACTACCAGATGCCGAGGCCGAGCGCCGTGGCATGGTGGTCCCCGCTGCCTGACCTCGGTCGAGCAGCACCCACGAAGGGAGCCAGGCATGGCTACGGACAACTACATACAGATCATCGGAAACGTCACCCGCGACCCAGAGTTGCGATTCACGACCAGCGGCGCAGCAGTGTGCTCGTTCGGTATTGCGTGGACACCCCGCCGCCGCAATCCCAACGGTGAGTGGGAGGACGGCGACACATCGTTCTTCAACTGTTCCGCGTGGCGTGATCTCGGAGAGAACATCGCCGCCTCGATCAACAAGGGCAATCGTGTCGTCGTAACCGGCTCGGTCCGCTCGCGTGACTGGGAAGACCGCGATGGCAACAAGCGCACCTCGATCGAGATCGATGTCGATGAGTGCTCTCCGAGCCTGAGGTGGGCGCAGGCCCGCATCGAGCGCACCGAGCGTTCCGGTGGCGGTTCCGGTGGCGGTTCTGCTGCCGCTCCCGCTCCCGCAGCTCGCCCATCCGATCCCGTCTACGGCGACGAAGAGCCGTTCTGATTTGTTGAAACCCTGATTCCGGTCGTTTTTTGACCGAATCGTCCAGGAAGGACCTGATTTACTATGGCGAAGAAACCCCAACGGGGCCGCGGGAAGCCTGAAAACCCCCGCAAATACAAGAAGAAGACCAGCCCGCTCTTGATCGAGAAGGTGGAGTATGTCGACTACAAAGACGTCGACCTGCTCAGCCGGTTCATGAGCGACCGCGCCAAGATCCGCAATATGAAGGTCAGCGGAAACAACCGTCAGCAGCAGCTCGACATCGCCAAGGCGATCAAGATCTCCCGCGAGATGGCGCTGCTGCCGTATGCCAAGCGCGTGGCGTCATCGGGCCGTCCCGGTCGTGGCCGCGACGGTGGGCGTGACGGCGACCGCGATCGTCGTCCGCCGCGTGACGAGGGCACTGACAGCAAGGTCGATGCCACGTCGGCCACCGCCCAAGACGCGCCAGTTGCCGATGATGTCGTCGAGACCGTGACCGAGGGGAGCGACGCCTCATGATCCAGGTGATTCTCCGTTCCGACGTCGTTGGTCTCGGCAAGCGCGGTGACATCGTCGAAGTATCCGACGGTCATGCTCGCAACTTCTTGCTGCCCAAGGGCAAGGCAATGAAGGCCACAGCCGGTGCTGTTGCGCAAGCGGCCAAGATGCGCCGTTCCCGCGACCTGCGCGATGCCAGCGACCGCGATGCTGCCACCACGGTGGCCTCGACCCTGGTGCCCAAGGTGTTTTCGATACCGGCCAAGGCCGGCGCCGAAGGCAAGCTGTTCGGCTCGGTCACCTCGAGCGACATCGTCGCTGCAATCGAGGAGCAGACCGGCATCGTGCTCGACCGCAAGGTGGTCCACATCGACGAGCAGATCAAGACCACGGGTCAGCACACCGTCACGGCTGCGCTGCACGCCGACGTGTCGTTCCCGATCACGATCGAGGTCGTCTCCGACTCCTGATCGTTGGCTGGCTCGTCCAACCGACACAACATCTGATCGACCCCGCATCGCGAGATGTGGGGTCGATCCGCGTTCAGGCCAGCGTTGATGCTCCCATAAGTCGTAGCTGACACACCCTTCGTTCACACTTGTCCACATGTCTCCACCGGCCGTCCACAGGTTTGTACCGGGGGGTTATCCCCGACATTCATCGACTTGTACCCCTTCCTCCACACAGCCGATCTGAGGCAGGGTTGAGTCCCCATGAGCGGCGACGAGTATTTCCCTATCGAAACTGGCGGTGGCGGCGGCTCTCGACGTGATGAACGCGGCTCGCAGGGCGGCCGTTCGTCATCGAGTCGCGGTCGCGTGCCTCCTCACAACATCGACGCCGAAGAGTCGGTGCTTGGCGCGATGCTGTTGTCGCGCGAAGCGATCGGTGTCGTCAGCGAGATGGGGCTCAATCCACAAGACTTCTATCGCCCCGCCAACCGCCACATCTTCGACGCCATCCGTGCGCTGTATTCAAGTGCCTCACCTGCTGACACCGTCACCGTCGCCGACGAGCTGCGTCGAGCTGGTCTGCTGGTCGAGGTCGGGGGCCCCGAGGCGCTGCATGAGTTACAAAACGCCACGCCGGCGATCTCGTCGGCCGGCCATTACGCCAAGATCGTTCAGGAAACGGCGCTCCTACGGCAGCTGATTTATGCCGCCGGTGACATCGCCGAACTGGCGTACAGCGAACCCGACGATGTCATCAAGGCGCTCGATCAGGCCGAGACCAAGATCTTCAATGTCGCCGAACAACGGGTTACCGACTCGACCCGCACGATCGAAGAGTTGTTGCCGGAGGTGATGGATCACCTGCAGGAAACCTACGACCGCGGCGACATCATCACCGGCGTCCCGACCGGCTACCAAGACCTCGACGAGCTGCTGTCGGGTCTACAACCCAGCGCCCTTTACATCGTCGGCGCCAGGCCAGCCATGGGAAAGACGGCGTTCGGGTTGGGGATGGCCGCCCACGTGGCGCAGCACTCCACCAAGCCAGTGCTCGTCTTCTCACTCGAGATGGGCCATCAAGAGCTGACTCAGCGGATCCTGTCCAGCGAGGCGCGTGTCGATAGCACCAAGATCCGCACCGGCAAGCTGGCCGAGGCCGACTGGGCCAAGATCGGCAAGGCGATCGGCCGCCTCGAGGTGCCATTGTTTCTCGACGACAACCCGCGCGTCACGGTGATGGAGATCCGCGCCAAGGCCCGCCGCCTCAAGGCTCGCTATGGCGGGATCGGCCTGATCGTTATCGATTACCTGCAGCTGATGGGCGGCAACACCAACTCCGAAAACCGCCAACTCGAGGTCAGCGAGATCAGCCGCAGCCTCAAAATTCTGGCTCGTGAGCTCGAGGTTCCGATCGTCGCCCTCAGCCAGCTCAGCCGTAACCTCGAGGCCCGCAGCGACAAACGCCCGATGCTCTCCGACCTGCGCGAGTCGGGGTCGCTCGAACAGGACGCCGACGTCGTCATGTTTCTGTATCGCGACGAGGTGTACCACCAAGATTCTCCCGACAAGGGCTCAGCCGAGGTGATCGTCGCCAAGCACCGCTCTGGCCCGATCGGCACCAAGCGCCTGGTTTTCCTCGGCCAGTACACACGTTTCGATAACGCCGCTCGAAGCGTGTAACAACCAGCCCGTCAGGTTGGATCGTCTCACCCCGACGGCAGACTGGCTGACATGTCTGGTGACCTTGCCGTCGACGCGCGCGGCCTCGTGAAACGGTTTGGCGACGCGGTCGCCCTAGACGGCGTCGACCTTCGGGTCCCGCGCGGTGCGATCTACGGTCTGCTGGGCCCCAATGGTGCTGGCAAGACCACTGCTGTACGGGTGCTAACGACGCTGCTGCGGCCGGATGCCGGTCAGGCGTTGATCGACGGCATCGACGTCGTGAGCAACCCCAATGGTGTACGCCAGCGGATCGGCCTGACCGGTCAGTACGCGGCCGTCGAAGAACGCCTGACGGGCCGCGAGAACATGGAGTTCGTCGGCCGCCTGTTTCATCTTTCCAAACCCGAGGTGAAGGTCCGCGCAGGCGAGCTGCTCGAGCGTTTCGATCTCGTCGATGCCGCCAATCGTGTGGTCAAAGGGTATTCGGGTGGCATGCGGCGACGGCTCGACATCGCCATGAGCCTGATCGCTCGGCCGTCGGTATTGTTCCTCGACGAGCCGACGACCGGTCTCGATCCGCGTAGCCGGTTGGCGATGTGGGGCCTGATCGAAGAGCTCGAGGCAGACGGCACCACCGTCTTGCTGACCACCCAATACCTCGACGAGGCCGACCGGCTCGCCGAGCGAATCATCGTGATCGACCTCGGGCGCGTCATCGCCGAAGGCACCTCCGACGAGTTGAAAGACCGCATCGGCGGGGATCGTCTCCGGGTGTCGATCGCCCGCGCCGAGAATCGCGAAGCGGCGCTGGCGACCCTGCGACCGTTGTGTACGGGAGATATCGACACTTCGCACGACGGGTTGTCGTTCTCGGCGCCGATCCGAGCCGGTGACCGTGTCGTGCCGGCGGTGATTCGGGCGCTCGACGACGCTGGGATCGATGTGCTCGATGTCGAGGTTCGGCGACCAACGCTCGACGACGTGTTCCTCACCCTCACGGGCCGTGCGGTCACCGACGAGCAGGATCACGAGCAGGTTGCGTGATGCAGCGCATCACGCTGGCACTCAACCTGAATCCACCGTCTGGCGTCTTGGGGTAGCTGTCGTGATTGTTGGCGTGGTGG
>CALFRK010000045.1 GCA_937919625.1 uncultured Ilumatobacter sp. | reverse complement strand
TTCCCCGACGGCACCATCCACACCACCGGCCCACCCAACCGCCAAGCCGCATGAGACAGCCAAACCGTCAACCCGGCCCAGGCTCCAACCCGGCCCGGCCGCCAACCCGGCCCGGGCACCAACCCGGCCAGGCACCAACCCGGCCAGGCACCTTCGACACTCGTCGCCCCACAGCGCCCCAGCCTTGGTGATCCGGGGTATTGGTGCCACACGGTCTAACTGCCTCACGGCCGATTGAACCCGGCTCATGCACTAGACGCGCAAGACGAATAGTTGGGATCACACCCAAACTCACCGACGCTGAACTGTGCACCCTGGCCGCAATCGATGCGCTGCTCGAGTTTGCCCCGCCATCCACTCGTCGCCCCGACCACTGGCCCCATGAAACTGATCGTCTCGGCGTTCTGGCTCGAACGCTTGGCGCGTCGACAGACTTGGCGCGGGAAGCACCTCGACAGTTTTGACGCGGATTCGGCACACACTGCGTCGGTCCGAAGTTGGCGCGCGTGGCACAATGCGGGCCACAAACGCGGAAGAAACGCTGTGATCACGTGGCGATCACTACGACATTAAGTTCCTGGTCAATCGGCGTATCGGCGCGAATCACCAGCTGACATGGGCCCGTGGATCGCTGCCGAGCGAACTTGCCCGGCGATCCTGGGCACTAGTCTCGGATTCAACGCCTGCTCAACCCATCCGGGATACGTGCCGATGACACCACGATGAAACGCTCATGGATCGCGCCTGCGAGCCTGACCCTGGTTGGGGTCGGGCTGGTCGTGGCCTATTTGAGCGCGTCTCCATCGCGGTCAGCTGAATTGCTGGCCGCAGCGGCGCCGACGGTCGCCGCTGTCGCCGTGATCGTCGCGATGCTGATCCGTCGTCCCGTACGCCCGGTGCCCTGGTTCCTGTTGGCGGTCGGTCTCTGCACCTTGTCGGGGGCCTCGATCGTGCAGGCGAACGAATGGTTCGACGGCAAGGGTTTCATGTTTCCCGCTGGAGGCCAGGCCGTAGGTGTCCTCGCCTACCCCTCATTGTTCGTGGCCACGATCGGAATCGCATCAGGGCGCCGCCATGCGCGAGATCTTTTGGCTGGATCCGAGCCGATCATCTACGCGGTCGCCGTTTCAGCGTTGACCTGGTTGGCGGTCACAGGGCCCTATTACGAAGACGGCACGATGCCGCTCAACGGCCGGGCATGGATCTGGCTGTTGCCGCTCTTGGACGGACTCCTGGCGCTGGTCGCGATGCGTGGCATGGCGAGCGATGGCCCGCATCGGCACATGTCGCAACTGCTTGTGTTGGGTTTTCTGATGCTCGGCGCCGCACACGTCGCAACTGGGTGGGCGGCCTACGAGACTGACTTGGCGCCTGGCTCGGTGCTGGCGGCAACGGTGATGATCGGACCCCTGTTGATCGGAATGGTTGGCACGATGCCAACGATGAAGCTGGCCAGTGCCCCGAGCGGTGATCTGTTTCGTGTCCATTGGTCACAGATCTTCGGGCTCCTGTTCGCTGCACTGATACCACTTGGGGCGATGATCTTGATGCTGGCCAGTGGATTGTCGTCAGCCTCGTCGTTCATTGTGGTTTCGGTTGCCGCTGTGACCGTGATCGTGTTGTCGCTCGCCCGAATGTGGCGACTCGTCGACCAGGTTCGTTTGTTGACCGAGCAGCGCGGCAGAGACCGCTTGGCGGCGATGGTCGAGCACTCCAGCGACGTGGTGATTCTTGCCGACCCAGACGGGCGGGTGAGCTATGCCAGCCCCGGTCTGCGGTTGGCGCTCGGATACGAGCCGGAAATCTGGCTTGGCAGGCACCTGATCGATGTAATCGTCGAGGAAGAACGTCCGGCGGCGCAGCGACACCTCGCCCGGCTCGTCGGGTTCGGCAACGGAGGCACCGTCGAGTTCGATACCACGCTGTTGCACGCAGACGGCCAGTACCGAAAGGCCACAGCGGTGGTTGCCAACCTGGTCGGTGGCGCTGCCATCGACGGAATCGTTGCCACTTTCCGCGACGTGACCGAACAACGAAATCTCGAGCGTCAACTGAGCCACCGAGCATTCCACGACGAGTTGACCGGGCTTGCCAACCGGGCGCTCTACCTTGATCGCATGGATCATGCGCTGCGGGTCGCCCGACCTCAGGCGGATCCGGTTGTGGTGTTGTTCGTCGACCTCGATGACTTCAAGTCGGTCAACGATGCGCTGGGACACGGCGTAGGCGACCAGTTGTTGAAGACCGTTGCAGACCGGATTCGTGCTGCCGCCGGCACCGGTGACACTGCGGCACGCCTGGGAGGCGACGAGTTTGCCGTGCTGCTCGAAGATCGTGGTGGCATCGACCGGGCCATCTATGTCGCAGAGAAGCTGCTCGAGTCATTGCGCGAACCCGTCTCGATCGCCGGCTACGACGTCGCCGTGCTCGCCAGTGTCGGGGTCGCCGTGGCGGCACCTGGCATGAGCACGACGAGCGTCCTCCGTGACGCCGACATCGCCATGTACGAGGCCAAGCGTGCGGGCAAGGGCCAGATCCGCATCTTCGACCCGGCGATGCGACTCGTGGCCACGAGACATCTCGAATACCGGGGAGAACTGGGCCAAGCCATGGAGAAGAACCAGCTTCGGCTGGTCTACATGCCCTTCGTCGATTTGCGCACCGGTCAAGTTACTGGTGCCGAGGCGCTGATTCGATGGCATCACCCAGAGCATGGCGATGTTCCAGCGAGCGAATTCGTACCGATCGCCGAACGTTCCGGACTCATGGTGCCGATGGGGTACTGGATACTCGACCACGGACTGCAACAGCTTGCCAAGTGGCGACGCGAGTTGTATCTGAGTATCAACGTGTCCGCCGTACAGATTCGGCAACCGGACTTTGTCGAACGGGTGATCGAGGCGATCCAACGGCAGCACATCGATCCTGGTGCTTTGATGTTGGAGATCACCGAGACGGTGCTTGTCGACGAGGGCGAACGCGCCGTCCAGACCGTCGAACGGTTGCGGGCCGAGGGCATCCGGTTTGCGATCGACGACTTTGGGTCCGGGCACTGCTCACTGACCCACCTGCAACGACACCCGGTCGATCTGTTGAAGATCGATCGTGACGCGATCGCTGACTTCGGTCGCGACCCGAGCGGCAATACCCTGACCAGGGCGATCCTGCAGATGGCAGACTCGTTGAACCTACAAACAGTCGCAGAAGGCATCGAGACCACCGGTCAACTCCGCGAATTGCGTCGCAATGGATGCGACCTTGGTCAGGGATACCTGTTGTCGCAACCGCTCGAGGCAGAAGTATTGGCCCACCGATTCGGGCCGGTCGAGGCTCTCGGCGTTAGCTGAGCGGGCCGCACCGCTGCCGGAGGCGTTACGGTTCTGCCGTGACTTTGCGTGTCGGCATGGTGTGTCCGTACAGCCTGTCGATTCCCGGAGGGGTCCAGGCTCAGGTGTTGGGGTTGGCGCGCGAGCTGCGCCGAAATGGCCATGAGGTCAGGGTGCTCGGGCCTTGCGACGGACCACCACCCGAGTCGTTCGTGACACCGCTCGGCGACAGTCTGCCAACGGCCGCCAACGGTTCGGTCGCGCCGCTTGCACCCGACCCGTCGGCGACCTTACGCACGTTGCGGGCCCTGCGCGACGAGGCATTCGATGTGATCCATGTGCACGAACCGTTGGCGCCCGGGCCGGCGATCACGACGGTCACACTGCACACCGCCCCGATGGTCGGCACGTTTCACGCTGCCGGGCGATCGTCGATGTACCGCGCCTTCCGACCTGCCTTGAAGCGGTTGCTCGAACGCATCGACCACAAGGTCGTCGTCTCCAAGGATGCACTGGCGCTGGTGCAGGGCTATCTCGGAGGCGAGTACGAGGTGATGTTCAACGGCGTGGCCACGAACGAGATTCGCGCCACGCCGCCTCACCAACACCATCGGCCGGCGATCTTTTTTGTCGGCCGCCACGAGCAACGCAAGGGTCTCGAGGTATTGCTCGAGGCACTGCGCCGCACCGATCTTGACGTCAGCTGCTGGATCGCCGGCGACGGACCCGACACGAACCGGCTTCGACTCGAGTACGGCGGAGATGATCGGCTGGAGTGGCTCGGCCGAATCAACGACGCCGACAAACTCGCCCGCCTCCGAGGGGCATCGGTGTTTTGCGCCCCTTCGCTGCATGGCGAGTCGTTCGGCGTGGTGTTGATCGAGGCGATGGCTGCAGGCACACCCGTCGTTGCGAGCGCCCTCGACGGCTACCGAAATGTTGCCACCGATGGCGTCGACGCCGTGCTCGTGCCGGCAGGCGATGTCGACGCGCTGGGCGCCGCACTGCGACGGGTACTCGCAGATCCAGTGCTGTCAGCCGCGCTGGTCGAAAGCGGAGGGCTGCGCGCAGACGACTTCGCGATGTCGACTCTGGCGTCCGCATACGTAGACATCTACCACCGCATCGCCACGTAGACTGAAGCCATGTGGTTCTTCATCATCGTGTTGATCATCGTGGTAGCCCTCGCGGCATACCTGATCAGCGCCTACAACGGGCTCATTCGGCGGCGGAATCAGATCGAGAATGCCTGGTCACAGATCGACGTTCAGCTCAAACGGCGACTCGATCTAATTCCCAACCTGGTCGAGACGGTGAAGGGCTATGCCGCCCACGAGAAAGACACGCTCAACGCGGTCATTCAAGCTCGCAATGCCGCCGTCGCAGCCCCTGATACGCCGGGCGCTCAGGCGCAAGCCGAGAACGCCCTGACGGGCACCCTGCGGCAGTTGTTCGCGTTGGGCGAGGCGTACCCCGATCTGAAGGCCAACACGAACTTCCTGGCGCTCCAAGAAGAACTCAGTGCTACCGAAGGTCGCGTGGCCTACGCACGCCAGTTCTATAACGACTCGGTATTGGGCTACAACAACAAGCTTCAGCAGTTCCCGACAATGTATTTCGCCAAGATGCTCAAGTTTGAGCGTCGTCAATACTTCGAGGCCGACGAGGCCGCCCGGGCGACCCCCTCGGTCGAGTTCTGAACCGAAACAGATCGTCGCCACCCCCAACATGTACGAACTGATTCAGTCGAACAAGCGTCGCAGTGTGCTGCTCGTAGCCTCCTTCGTGATCGTGGTCGGTCTCGTCGGGGCCGCCTTCGGGTTGGTGTTCGGCGGTGGCCTGATCGTCACACCGGTTGCCGTCGTTATCGGCGCAACGATCGCCTTTGCCAGCTACTGGAAGGCCGACACCATCGCCCTCGCCGTCAGCCGCGCCAAGCCGGCCGACCTCGACGAGTACGCACGCCTTCACAATCTCGTCGATGGCCTCTGTATCGCCTCCGGACTACCCAAACCAGGTGTGTACATCGTCGATGACCCGGCTCCGAACGCCTTTGCAACCGGCCGCAATCCGAAACACGCCTCGATCGCCGTCACCACCGGTTTGCTCGACAAGATGAATCGGGTCGAACTCGAAGGCGTCGTCGCCCACGAGCTCAGCCATATCCGCAACTACGACATCCTGATCTCGACATTGGCTGTCACGATGGTCGGTGCCGTCGCCCTGCTCAGCGATGTCGCCATTCGCACGATGTGGTGGAACGGTGGTCGGGTCCGCCGTTCCGGTGACCACAACAACCGTAACAACCCACTGGCGCTGGTCGGTTTTGTGCTGCTGATTCTGGCGCCGCTGATCGCCAAGGTGATGCAGGCATCGATCTCGCGCCAGCGCGAGACGCTCGCCGATGTCAGCGCCTGTCAGATGACGCGCTACCCGCCCGGTCTCATCTCGGCGCTAGAGAAACTGCAGGCCGACACCACGGTGACGCATTCTGCCTCCACGGCTACGGCACACTTGTGGATTGAACAACCGATGAGCGGTGTGGGCGACGATGGTCGACTGGGCGGCCCTCACCGGTGGTTCAACACGCATCCACCGCTCGAAGAGCGCATCGCATTGTTGAGGGAACTGTGAATCAAACTACATGGACGACCAGCCTGCTCGTCTCAGCCGCAATGCTGGTCGCCGCCTGCTCCGGAGGTGACGACGCCGGCGCCGGCACCACCGCTGTGAGCACGACGATCGGCGCCGCAGCAGCCACCACCACCGTGCCGGCGACGACCACCACCACCAGCAGCACGACAACCACCAGCGTTGTGGTGATTCCGACGACAATCCCCGACGTCACCAGGATGCCTCTCACGGGCGACCCGGTCGAGGACGAGTCGGCGATTCCCGACCGTCCGGCGCTGGTTGTCAAGATGTCGAACTTTCCGTCGAGCGTCTTGCCGCAGGCCGGTTTGAACAGTGCCGACATCGTGTTTCACGAAGTCATCAACGACAACGCAACACGGTTGGCTGCCGTGTTTCACTCGCAAGGCAGCGATCCTGTTGGCCCGATTCGGTCGGGTCGCGCGCAGGACATCAATCTGATGCTGTCGCTGAACCGGCCGCTGTTTGCCTGGAGCGGCGGCAACCCGGCCGTGACGCGGGCGATCGAGGCTTCCGACCTGATCGACCTCAGCTTTCAGCGCACCAGCGGCTACTACCGGCGTTCCAGTCGTAATGGCCCCAACGACCTGTACTCCAGCACCGAAGTTTTGTGGGGCCATACCCCGGACGGTGCACAGGGGCCGCCGCAGTTGTTCGCTTATCTCCGCGAAGGCGAGGCCCTCACTGGTTCACCGGCGACCGACATCACGATCCAGCTCGACCTCACCACCTCACGATGGCGGTACGACGCCGACACCAACGGGTACTACCGCTCGCAGAATGGAAGTGCACACAACACCGAAACCAGCGCCGATGTCGAGCAAGTATGGACTCGCAATGTCGTCGTGATGATGGCCGACTACGGAATCAACACGTTCGACGGCAACCCCGATGCGCAGGTGCTCGGTTCGAATCCGGTGTTCATCTTCACCGGCGGCACTGTCAGGACGGGCATCTGGCTGCGGTTCGCGCCTACCGATGTTTTCAGCCTTTTCGACAACGTCGAAGATCTCAATCAACTCGGCCTTCAACCTGGGCGTACCTGGGTCGAGATCCCCCGCAATCGCGAGGGTGTCCTCGACTGGAGCGAGTGAGCGGGCGACGTCGGCCAGCGCCAAACGTCGTCGGCGATGACCACGACGTGTCGAAGCTTGGCCCACTGTTCCTGCTGGGTCGTCACGTTGCCATCGATAGTCGAAGCGAAGCCGCACTGTGGACTCTTACACAGCTGCTCGAGCGGAAGATCGTGACGCCTTGTCAATCCGCGAGCGCCGCTCGCTGACGGGTTCGAGTTCGCGAAACTTCGATGTGTATATCAGTTGTAGATCGTCGGGGTCGTTTCCGCGTTCAACGGGCGCCCTGCCGCATGCCCGGGTTGATCGTGAGAACGGGTTGTTCAATCCTCGAACGGTAGGCCGGCGTATTGCTCGCACATCGCCGCCTGGGCGCTGTCGGATGATTGCAGGTACGCCAGTTCGGCCTCCTGCAGACGCTGGTCGATCTCGGTGTGGTCGGGAAAGCGGTGTAGGAGCGATGTCATCCACCACGAGAACCTGACCGATCCCCAGACACGCCGCAGGGCCATCTCCGAGTAGCGGTCGAGGTAGTGGTCATGGCGGTCGTGGTAGTGCTGGATCAGTGCCCTCGACAGGTAGTGAACGTCGGACACAGCAAGATTGAGCCCTTTGGCGCCGGTCGGCGGCACGATGTGAGCGGCGTCGCCGGCCAGAAACAAGGTGCCGAACCGCATTGGCTCGGCGACAAAGCTGCGCAGCGGCGCGATCGACTTATCGATCGATGGGCCGGTGATGATCTGTTTGGCGATCCGGTCGGGGAACCGCAGGACCAACTCGTGCCAGAACCGATCGTCGCTCCAGTCGTCGACGGAATCTTCGAGCGGGCACTGCACGTAGTACCGGCTGAGCATCGGATTGCGCTGCGACGCCAACGCAAAGCCACGTTCGCTGTTGCAATACACCAACTGTTCGAGCGGCGGGGTTTCCGACAAGATGCCCAGCCAGCCGAAGGGGTAAGTCTTCTCGTAGGTGCGCAGTACGCCTGCGGGCATTGCGGATTTGGCGGGGCCATGAAAGCCGTCGCATCCGACGACGAACTGGCAGTCGATTCGCTTCGACTCGCCATGTTGTGTGAACGCGACCGATGGTGCTGCCGTGGTGATGTCGTGGATCGCAACGTGATCGACCTCGAACTCGATCTGAACGTTGGCCTGGTCGATCGCGAGGTAGAGGTCCTCTTGGAGCATCGTCTGCCCGTATGCCATGAACCGAGAGTTGGCGTGACGCTCGATATCAACGAAGAACACGTGCTCGCCGCCGAAGGCAATGCCGGTGCCGCTGTGTACGTGTCCTTCGGCATCGAGCCGAGCGCCCACACCGGCTCGCCGAAACACCTCGACGGCCCCCCATTCGAGCACGCCGGCACGGACGCGTGACAATACGTGTTGCCGTGTCTGACGCTCGACGACGATACTTTCGATGCCCGCATTGTGGAGTAGCAGGGCCAACAGCGAGCCGGCTGGGCCGGCACCCACGATCGCAACCTGCGTCAGCATCGATCCAGTATGACAAGCTGTCTGGCTCGGAACCAGTGTCGGGAGGGAGTGCAATGATCCAAATCACCGCTGACCACGGGCGCGTGCTCGACGCCCGCCGGGTCAGCCCTTGATCATCGACTGTCACGGTCACTACACCACGGCGCCACCACAGCTGGGTGAGTACCGTGAGGCCCAACGTACGGCGCTCGAAATCGATCCCTCGCAGGTGGGTGAGAAGGGCACGATCTCAATCTCCGACGACGAACTGCGCGACAGCCTCGAACTGAACCAGCTCCGACTCCAACGCCAGCGGGGCATCGATCTGACGCTTTTCTCGCCGCGGGCGTCGTGGATGGGGCACCACATTGGCAATCAGCACACGTCGAGGTTCTGGACAGAACACTGCAACGACTTGATCCGACGGATCTGCGATCTGTATCCGACCAACTTCGCCCCGGTGTGCCAGTTACCGCAGTCGCCCGGCGCCGGTATCGAAAGTTCGGTCGCCGAACTGCGGCGGTGTGTCGAGGAGATGGGGTTTGTCGGATGCAACCTGAACCCCGACCCATCCGGCGGCAACTGGACAGGGCCGACCCTCGACGATCGTGCCTTCTGGCCGTTGTACGAGGCGATGTGCGAGCTGGACGTGCCGGCGATGATTCATGTCAGTGCCACGTGCAACCCACATTTCCACTCCACCGGATCGCACTATCTAGGCGCCGACACGACGGCTTTCATGCAGGCCCTGACATCGGGTCTCTTTATCGATTTCCCAGACATGCACTGGATAATCCCGCATGGTGGCGGCGCCGTGCCATACCACTGGGGCCGGTTCAAGGGCATGGCCGAGGAGCAGTCGTGGCAGAAGCTCGACGAACTGATGGTCAACATCTTTTTTGATACCTGCGTTTATCACCAGCCGGGAATCGACCTGTTGGTCGATGTTGTGCCAACCGCCAACATCCTGTTTGCCTCTGAGATGGTTGGCGCCGTGAAGGGCCGCAACCCCGACACCGGCGAGTACTACGACGACACACGTCGCTACATCGACAGGGCCGATCTGACCGACCTACAGCGCACCCAGATCTTCGAAACCAACGTGCAGCGGGTGTATCCACGGCTGCAGATCTCCACAGGAGCATCGTGATGAACCGACACGTAGTAGTGCGCCAGGTCGACCGTGCCGAATCGGCGACGATCAGGGCGCTGGGCAATGCAGGATCTGCCACCGTGCACGAGGCGATCGGGCGCGTCGGTTTTGTGGGCCCCCACATTCGTCCGATCCAGCGCGACGTGAAGGTCGCCGGGTCGGCGGTCACGGTGCTCAGCCACCCCGGCGACAACATCATGATCCACGCCGCGATCGAGGTGTGCCGTGCAGGCGACATTTTGGTCGTCGTCAACACAGCGCCATCGACACACGGCATGTTCGGTGACCTGTTGGCCACCTCGCTGGTGGCACGAGGCGTGGTCGGGCTGGTGATCGACGCCGGCGTGCGCGATACAGCCGATCTGCGATCGATGGCCTTTCCGGTGTGGAGCCAATACGTCTCGTGTCAGGGAACCGTGAAGAACACGCCGGGCTCGGTCAATGTTCCCGTCGTTTTGGGTGGCATCACGGTCCACCCCGGCGACGTCGTGTGTGCCGACGACGACGGCGTCGTGGTCGTTCCGCGGCTGCAGGCCGAGGCGGCACTCGAGCGGTCGCAGCAGCGTCTCGACAACGAAGCCGCTACACGAAAGCTGCTCGAGGCCGGTGAGCTCGGGCTCGACTTCTACGGCCTGCGGCCCAAGCTGGCCGAGTTGGGCATCGAGTACGTCGATCGTCTCTGAGTCACCCTGGTGTTGATCGATGTCGTCTAACAGGCCAGCTGATCGCCGACACGACGGCGACGCCGACCGAGGCATTCGCCAGACCCAAGGCAGCGCCCCCGAAGAACACGGCCCACGACGTCGATATGACCGCGACCAGCACGCCCCATGCGACCGAACCCGCCGCAACGATCGACGCCACGGTGGGCGGTGAAAGACCGCCGATCCGAAACAACCCACAGAACGTGCCGAACAGCAGCATCGTGGGGATCATGTCGAACTAGCCGGCGAGCCGCCGTGCAGCTTCGACCACGACGGCGACGGCGTTGGCCTCGACCCGGTCGTGTACAGCGGCGTCGGGGATCTCGTGTTGGGTGCGATTGACCAGCACGCCTGCCACCATTCCGGCCCGCCATCCGTTGGCCGAGCACATGGTGAACAGCGCGGCACTCTCCATCTCATAGTTGAGCACATGCAGCGCCGCCCACTCGTCGGAGCTGCCCCGGAGCGACCGGCGCACATAGCCGGACACCGTGTCGTACCGTTCTTGTCCGGGGTAGAACGTGTCGGAGGCAACGGTGATGCCGACATGGCTCTGATAGCCCAGGTCACGGGCCGATTCGACGAGCGCCGTCACGCAGTTGAAGTCGGCCACAGCGGGGTATTCAAGCGGGGCGAAGTGGAGGCTGGCACCGTCCATTCGCACCGATCCTGTGGTGACGATCAGATCTGCCACGGCGATGTCGGGCTGAATCGCGCCGGTCGTGCCGACCCGCAGGAATGTGCGAATGCCGAGCTGGGCGAGCTCTTCGACGGCGATCGATGTGGACGGACCGCCGATCCCGGTCGAACACACGACGATCGGGGTGTCGCCTGAGAACCCCAGGAAGCTGTTGAATTCGCGGTTTGATGCCAGGGCGACAGGATTGTCGAGCAGGCTGGCGATCTTTGGAACTCTTCCAGGATCGCCTGGAAGGATTGCCACAGTCGCTCGCAACAGTTGTTCACGGGCAATTCCGAGGTGAAATACGTCCGACACGGCAACCACCGTACTCAGAACCGACCGCCGTCTACCATGAACTGTTGCGCCGTGCAGCCGCCGCCGTCGTCGGCCGCGAGGAACAGCACCATCTGCACGAACTCGTCGGGGGTAATTCGCTTCTTCAACGCCTGGTCGCGCATCGTGCCCTCTTCTCCCTCTGGCGACCACCATTTGTCGATCTGGCGCTCGGTAGCTACCCATCCTGGAAGCACGGTGTTGACGCGCACATTGTGCTGCCCAAGGGTCCGCGCCATCGTGCGCGTGATGCCCTCGACGGCACTCTTGGCAATCGCATAGCCGGGGAAGAAATCTTCCTGCATCATGTAACTACTCGATCCGACATTTACGATCGACCCGAGCTTGGCCTCGATCATCTGCGGTGCCAACGACTGGATCGCGAAGAAGTAGTGGCGCAGGTTCACGTTCATGCGCTCGTTCCAGTACTCGACACTCATGTCGCGCCAGTCGTGTCGGTCGTCGTTGGCGGCGTTGTTGACCAGCACGGTGACCCCTTCGAGTTCGTCGATCGCCATTTGGCAGGCGTTCTGGAGGGCGTCGATGTCGAGCAGGTCGACCTCATAGAAGATCGGGGTGTGGGTGAAACCCTCGCCAACACAGCGCTCGATCGTGTTGTGGGCGTACTCGACGTTCTTGTCGACAAAGGCAACTTTGCATCCCTGCCGTGCCAGGTGCTGAACAACGGCAGATCCGATCCCGTCGGCGCCGCCGGTAACGAATGCGGTTCGATCGACGAGCGAGGGATACGAGGCGTAGTTGGTGTCCATGGGTCTCCTCGAATGGTGGTAGTGGGTAAAGGATGCCCGTTGGGTGGGTCGAGTTGCAGATCCTGCCCGCACATCTCGATGTGATGCGATGCGCAGGCAGCTCTGCTCTTCAACTTGGGGCAACGCGTTGCATCGCCACAGCGCCATGCGAGCAGCCCACCTGACTCGGCGTCAACACCACCAACGTTGACCGGTCACGGAACCAGCACAACGAAACCACCCTTCGACCCGAGCCAGCCCGACCACTGATCGCCTCCGGACACTGACCCCTTGCAGCCAACTGTCTAGCTGAAGTCGTACAGAGTCTCGGGATTACTGACGAGAATCCGATTGCGGATCGCAGCGTCTGGGGCAAACTGTGTCAGCAGGTCGAGCAGGTCGCCTTCATCGGGCATGTGACGCACGTTGGGGTGCGGCCAGTCGGTTCCCCACAGAACACGGTCGGGTGCTGCCGCGATCAACGCTCGGGCGTAGGGAACGACGTCGTCGTATGGGGGAGGGCCGTGGGCGGTCAACCGCTCGGCACCGGATATCTTCACCCAGCAACGCTCGTCGGCGATCAGCCCCAGCAGCTGCTGGAACGGCTCCTGATGCAAGCCTTCGGCGACTGGCACACGGGCCATATGGTCGATGATGTAAGGGCACGGCATCCGATCGAACAGCTCGGTGTAGCGGGAAAGATCCTTGGCGTCGAAGTGCAACACGATGTGCCACCCGAAGGGCCGTACACGGTCGACCAGTCGCCAGAACACGTCAAGGTCGGGTGCCCCGCCCAAATGGGCGACGAAGTTGAATCGGGTGCCACGTACGCCGACGTCATGAAGCTTGGCGATCTCGGACGTCGAGATGCTCTCGTCGATCATGGCGACGCCGGCGTAACGGCCGCGTCCGCGCCGGAGCGCGTCGACCATCGCCAGGTTGTCGGTGCCGTGACAACTGGCCTGTACGAACACCGCCCGTGACAGACCGAGCCTGTTCTGCAAACGTTCGAACAGACCGATCCCCGAGTCGGGTGGCGTGTATGCGCGTCCAGTGGCGAACGGGAAACGGGCCGCCGGGCCGAATACGTGGCAATGCGCATCGCATGCGCCACGGGGAGGGCTGAACGCGGTTGGCGGGTGGGGCGACGAGATCGGGGCGGGAATCGTGCGTTCGAGCATCAGGTATCGCGTGGAAAGCAGATGCCGTCCATCAGTTTGCGGGCTGTGCGGATGATGCCGGCATGGTGAACGGTGAGCGTGCCGTCCGAACGTGAGGTGGCGTCGATCACAACCGTGAAGGTTCCGGTCGGGTGTTCACACACGATCCGCGACGGGTGCCCGCCGAGTCGGGCGACCGACGCCGCAGGCGAATTGGGAAGCAAGGCGGCCGTGGCAACCGAGACAGCGCCGAACACGCCGATCGCCTCGTGGCAGCGGTGCGGGATGAACGTGCGGGTGTTGATGGTGCCGTTGTTGATCGGCGCTGAGACGAGCGTGATTTTGGGCACCGTGGTGTCGGCGACATCACCGAGTTTCATCATTGGACCTGCTGCGCGCCGAATCGACTCGATCCGTTGACATAGTTGCTGGTCGGTTTCGAGCTCGTCAGGGGTCTCGTACCCTGACTTACCGAGATCGCTGGCGCGTACGATCACGACGGGCATGCCATTGTCGATCAATGTCACCTCGAGGTCGTCGAGCGTGTCGACCGCATTGCCGGTCGGCAGCAGTGCTCCGCACGATCCGCCCGCAATGTCATCGAACTCGAGACGTACCTCGGCCGCAGTTCCTGGCACTCCGTCGATTCTGGTACCGCCCGAGTAGTTGGGCATGCCATCGACGATCTGGAAATAGGCGGTTGCGATGCTGTCGGTATTGACCATGTAGATCGGTACCGCGGCAAAATGTAACTGCCCTTCCGAAACAGCGATCAGTCCGCGTTCGAGAGCAAACTGGCCGACGCCGGCCAACAGGTTGCCACAGTTCTGGCGGTCGGACACGGTGGCGTGTTCGACACCGATCTGCAAGAACAGATAGTCGAGATCGACATCGGATCGCGAAGAACGGGAAACGATCGCGACCTTGCTCGTGAGCGGATGGGCTCCACCCAGACCATCGATCTGACGTGGATCTGGCGTGCCCAGCAGGCGCATCAACAGTTCGTCGCGGTCGACTGGATCTGCGGGCAGGTCGTCGGCGACAAAGTACGCGCCCTTCGACGTGCCTCCCCGAATCAGTAGGCAGCGAACTCCGTCAGAGCGGGCGGACATCTGAGATCGTGTAGCACTTGAGATCGCGGCTGATAACTGGCAGCGAGCTGCTGCGCTGACGCCACTTGGCCATGTGGCTCGATGCCATGTGGCGTGCCAGCGCTTGCTCGCTGTCCCACAGCTCGTACAGCCGGATCAGTTCGTCGTCACCGGGGTCGGGCGTGAAGGCGTACGCCCGGCAGCCCTCCTCGGCGACGGTCGCTGCGACCATCGCAGCGACGGCTTCGAAGTACTGATCGCGAGTTCCGGATTGCACCCGGATCTCGCCGGCGACGATGAGCATGGTGCCGACCGTAGTGCCATACGATGCGTCGATGCCGATCGATGGGGACTATGAGCCGAGCACACTTGACTGGGTGCGTGACCAGATCACCGAATATGAGGCGTCCGGTGGCCGGCGCGCCAATACGTTGCGTGACACTGGGATCCCGGTCATCGTGGTATCGATGCGCGGTCACAGCTCGGGCAAGGTCCGCAAGGTAGCCCTGATGCGGGTCGAACACGAAGGTGTCTATGCCCTGGTGGCGTCGTACGCGGGCCGCCCGGCAAATCCGGGCTGGTACTCCAATCTGATCGCCGATCCGAATATCACAATTCAGGATGGCCACGAGCCGCGCGATTATGTGACTCGCGAGGTCACCGGTGGCGAGCGTCAGGTGTGGTTCGATCGCGGTGTGGCGGTGTTCCCCACCTATGCCGAGTACCAGGTCAAGACCGAGCGCGTGATCCCTGTGTTCGTGGCCGAGCGCACGGGCTGAGCCGCGGACTGAGTGGCGGGTGGCCGACTTACCCACAGCTCAGGGGCCGTTCTTCCCCAGGAAAGTCACACGTTGTGGGGGCTGACGTTCCACAGGGCATTTCGTTCACAATGGACGAGATGTCGTCCACTCTTCCCAACTCGGGTCAGCGGGCCCGGCGCCACGGCGCGGTGTTGCAGCCCTTGCAGCGGCGCGATCTCGAACGCCTGGGTTGGAGGACCACGCTCGAGTTCCGCGAGAACCACGTGCGCGGCCTCGACGGGTGCTTGTTGCGGGTCGAGCCAGTCTGGATCGCCGAAGCCGAACGGTATGACGGCGAGATCGCCGTCGCCACGGCCGAGGGCTCGACGGCCGATGAGGCGTGGGCTCAGCTGCTGGCCAATGTTACCGCCTCGAAGGTACGGGTCTTGCGTCGGGTGAGGATCGCCTCGACCGGTTAGCAGCTTGCGGCTTTTTGCTTGACGAATTGTTAGTCTCGCCAGGTGAAACTCGCAGATCGTTTGGCTCGTTTAGGAACTGAGACGGCTTTCGCCGTTTCGTTGGCTGCCGCCGATTGGGCGGCGCAGGGGAACCGGGTGTTCCCATTCCACCTCGGTGACATCAATCTGCCGACACCCGGCAACATCGTCGACGCCATGAATCGGGCGATTGTTGATGGTCGCACCGGGTACTGTCCGGCGGCCGGAATCCCAGAGTTGCGGGAGGCGCTGGCGAACAACATCGGCGGTGACCGCGGGCTCGAACTCACCGGCGCGAACATCGTGGTGCAGCCCGGCGGCAAGCCGGTGATCACGAAGTTCATCCAGGCCATGATGAACGAAGGCGATGGGGTGCTGTACCCCAACCCTGGTTACCCGATTTATGAGAGCCAGATCGACTACTTCGGGGGGAGGGCGCTGCCCTACCGTTACCACGAAACGCCTACCGGGTTCGGAATCGACCTCGATCAGTTGCGCCAACTTGCGCCTCAGGCTCGCCTGTTGATCTACAACAACCTCCAGAATCCGCTCGGCTGCGAAAGCTCGCCCGACGAGATGGCAGAGATCGCACGTTTGGCCATCGAACACGACCTGATCGTGCTCAGCGACGAGGCCTATTTCGAGATGCGCTACTCGGGCACCTCGACGTCGATCGCGTCGCTACCCGGCATGGCAGACCGAACCGTGATCCTGTACACCTTCTCGAAGAAGTTCGCGATGACCGGCTGGCGGTTGGGGTGTGCAGTCGCGCCGGCGCATGTCGCCGCACAGATCGCAAAGATCAACACCAACGACGAGAGCTGCACTACCCACTTCGTGCAGGCAGCTGGGGTCGCTGCGCTCAACGATCCTTCGGGGTCATCGCCCTTGTTGGCCGAGCTGAAGCGTCGGCGTGATGCGGCCGCCGGTGGGTTGGCGTCGATACCTGGCATAACGTGCGCTACACCTGAGGCAACGTTCTATCTGTTCCCCAACGTTACCGAGGTGGTCGCCCGGCTTGGCCTCGAGTCGGTCACCGACTTCGCAGCGACCGCGCTGCACAACACCGGCGTCTCGTTCTGCACTCGACATCACTTCGGTTCGGCGCAGCCCGACGAGACGCAGCACTACATCCGGTTCGCCTACTCGGGCATCGACGTCGACGACATCACCGAGGGGATCGGTCGCCTCGCCAACTGGATCGAGTCGGCATGACCGCTGCACCCCGGATCGTCGTGACCGGCAAGATCCCCGACGCAGGCCTCGAGCTGCTTCGGGAAGTCGGCGACGTGTGGGCATGGGATCGTTCTCAACCGGTGCCGGCAGACATTCGGGATGCACAGCTGGCAAACGCAGATGTAGCTGTCACCCTGTTGACGGATCGTGTCGACGACACGTTCTTGGACGCTGCCCCGAAGCTGCGGATCGTCGCCAACGTCGCGGTCGGCTACAACAACATCGACATCGCTGCCTGCCAACGACGCGGTGTGATCGTCACCAATACGCCAGGCGTGCTCACCGATGCAACCGCCGACCTGGCGATGGCGCTGATCCTGATGAGCACTCGCCGCCTCGGCGAGGGTGAACGGCTGATCCGCTCGGGCGCACCCTGGCAATGGGGGATGTTCATGATGCTCGGCGTCGGCCTGCAAGGCCGACGGCTCGGCATCATCGGAATGGGCGCAATCGGAGAGGCGCTGGCGCAACGCGCCAAAGCATTTGGGATGACCGTGGTGTACAACAACCGTCGGGTCATCGACGCCGACACCGAGGCCCGGCTGGGGGCACAAAAGGTCGACCTGCACGAGCTGCTCGAGACCAGCGATGTCGTCTCGATCAACTGCCCGTACAGCGAGATCACCCACCATCTGATCGACGCCGCCGCGCTCGGTCGCATGAAGTCGTCTGCGTACCTGGTCAATACGGCACGCGGACCGATCGTCGACGAGGCTGCCTTGGCAGAGGCGCTGCTGAACCGCCAAATCGCGGGTGCCGCACTCGACGTGTTCGAGCACGAGCCCGATGTGCACCCGGGCCTACTGGGCCTCGACACGGTCGTGCTGGTGCCGCATCTTGGATCGGCGACGATCGAAACCCGGTCGGCGATGGCCAGATTGGCGGCACAAAACGTCGTCGAGGTTCTGGCGGGCCGTCACCCGATCAACCCGGTCACCGCCTGAAACCTGATGAGCACGTTGCCGGCCACGATGCAAGCTGTCTTGTTGATGGGACACGGCGGCTACGACCAGCTGCGCTATCACGACGA
Source organism: uncultured Ilumatobacter sp. (assembly GCA_937919625.1). Classification (GTDB taxonomy): domain Bacteria; phylum Actinomycetota; class Acidimicrobiia; order Acidimicrobiales; family Ilumatobacteraceae; genus Ilumatobacter. Next base: position 49,074 of record CALFRK010000045.1, on the reverse strand, counting down.
CGTCGCAGTGCCCCAGCCGGCCGCCGGCGAGGTGTTGGTGCGGGTGTCGGCCTGTGGGCTCAACAACACTGACGTCAATACCCGCATCGGTTGGTACGCCAGCGAAGTCCGCGGAGCAACGACGGCCGAGCGCACAAGCGAGCCTGCGGGCGAAGACGGATTGGTCGCGAGCGGGGGCTGGAGCGATGGTCTTGTCTTTCCTCGGATCCAGGGCGCCGACGTGTGCGGCGTGGTCGTCGGCGCGGGGCCAGACGGGGTCGGCTCCGACTTGGTCGGCCGGCGTGTGCTGATCGATCCCTGGGTACTCGATCGGGAGGCGCCTCACGATCTCTCGCGAGCCCGATACTTCGGATCGGAACTCGACGGTGGATTCGCCGAGTATTGCGTCGCCCCGGCCGCGAACGTGCACCCCGTGATCTCCGATCTGACCGACGCCGAGTTGGCGACCTTCGCCTGTTCGTCGGTGGCAGCCGAGAACATGCTCTCCAAGGGCCGGGTCGGCCCTGGCGACATCGTCGTCGTCACCGGTGCCTCCGGTGGGGTCGGAACGGCGGCCCTGCAACTGGCACGGGCGAGGGGTGCGCATGTCATCGCCATCGCCTCGAACACGAAGAGCCCAGCCTTGAGCCGGTTCGGTGCCGATGTAGTGGTCGACCGTGCGGCCACTGACCTGGGCGCCGCTGTCAGAGCAGCGTCACCCACAGGCCAGATCGATGTGCTCGTCGACGTCGTTGGTGGTTCGATGTTCGAACAACTGGTCCCGGTTCTTCGGCAAGGTGGGAGCTACGTCACCGCCGGCGCGATCGCAGGGCCGATCGTCGAATTCGACCTTCGGCATCTGATCTACGGAGACCTTCGGTTCGAAGGTGCCACGGTGTGCCCACCCGGCACGTTTGCCCGTGTCGTAGGCCACATCGAGGCGGGCCTCTTGCGTCCGGTGCTGGCTGCCACATATCCGCTGGCCGAACTCGTCGCGGCACAGCAGGCATTCGTGGCCAAGCGGCACGTCGGCAACATTGTGGTCGAGATCTGACCTGCATCACCGATCTCGACTGGGCGATCGACGTCGCCCCTGAGCGGCTCGTGAGCAAGAATCCCAGACCGGTGAAGCGGGTCGAGGCGGCCATCAAGATTCACAGCTGACCGATCAAATCGTGGGATGAGAAAGAACTCGCCGCGATCGGTATCGTCCTGAAGGCGTCGCTTAGCGAGTTCAGCTACGGCCAGGATTCGAACGTCGTCCGAACGGTGTCGCCTGTCGTGGAGAATTGTTCCACCGGCCCGGTGGCGGAACCGGGCCGGTGGAGACACTGGTATCAGACTGGGTTGCCAAAGCGCGAAGCTTCGTCGCGGCTACCGCCTGATAGCGATCGGCTGGCCGACGATCAGCCCTCCCTGGCTGGAGGTGATCGTGAGCGTGTCGCCTGCTTCTGGCGTCAGATTGCCGGGAGGGCTGAACCGCACCGCCCAGACACCCAAGTTGTCGACTGGCGCCGTGATGAGCGCTGTCGTCCCATTCTTGTTGTTCAGCCAGAGCGTGATCTCGTTACCCGGCCCGGGCACCGTTGTGGCGCCGTCGATCCGCAACTTGTTCTTGGTGCTGCGGTATTCGGCGCGAGTGAGTGTGAGTGGGTCGCTATTGAGCGGTGCGATGATCACCGTATCCGTGGCGCTGGCGCCACTGGCGTCGAACACGGTGAGGATCAAGGTCACCGGGCTGGCCTGCAGAACTGGGAAGACGAAGCTCGGTGTCGCCGTGTCGGCACCGGTCAGGATTTCAACCGGGTCCGACGTCGCCCAGCTGAAGCTCAGGTTTGGGTTGGCCGGAGTCGAACCCGTGCCGTCGAGGGTCACGTTTGATCCGCGCAGCACGGTCTGGTCCGGACCGGCGTTGCCGACGACCGCTTCAGCCGAGATCGTCACCGACGCTGATGCGCTGATGAGCGCACCATCAGTGACGGTGAGATCGAGCGTCACCGGACCGGGAAGGTTAACCGGGAAGACGAAGCTCGGTGTCGCCGTGTCGGCACCGGTCAGGACCACTGCAGGGTCCGGCGTCGTCCAGGCGAAGCTGAGGGTGTCGCCGCTCGAGAGCGAGCCGTCGAGGTACACGGTGTCACCGCGCACCACGGTTTTGTCGCTGCCTGCGTTGGCGACGACGACCGGAGGAACCCCTTGCGTGGTGAACTCGAGCGGGGTCGATTCGGGGCCGTAGACGATGCCAGTGCCTGTGCCTGGGTCTCGCTCCGCCATCACGGTTACGGCGTAACTCGTCTCCTCGATCAGCCCGCTGATCGTGAGTGTCTGCTGGGCGCCGGCGGCCCTTCCGGTTTGTAGCAGCGCGGCCACCAGGTTGGGCGGGACGGCCGTGTCATAAAGGTGCACGCCGTACCCGGTGACCGTTGGGTCCGCTTCGGTCCAGTTGATGGTGACCGAGTTTTGTCCAGCGCTGGCGGACAGGTCCGTAGGCGCCATCGGGACCGCGTTGATGATGTAGACGAAGCTTGACTGGGCGGCCGCGTTGCCCGACGAGTCGAAGGCGACGGCCTTCACCGTGGTGGTTTCGCCGATCGGGATCGGGCCGGTGTACAGCTGTGGTCCGGTTATTCCGGTTATTCCGGTGTTCAGGTCTCCAGCACTGTCGACAGTGTCGGTGCCGTCGATGGTGTACCAGATCTGGGCGCCCGGATCATTGGACGACAGTGTCACATTCAGGGTGTCGGGGAAGACGCCAGGGATGGGATCGGCGACCAGGTCCGGGGCGACGGTGTCGTGGACGGCCGGAAATGTCTCGCCCACGTCGCTGACCGAGACCACCTGCACGTCGTAGTTGACATTGCCGTCGAGTCCGGTGATGGTGGTGCCGGTGGCGGCTGGATCACTGATCCGCCGCCCGATCTCGGCGCGTCCGGTGGCGGTGCCGGTCTCGACCGCGTGAACCCGGTAGCCGGTGATCGGCGGGGCTCCCGGAATCGACACGGCCTCGGTCCAGGTGACCGCGATGCTGCGACTGCCGTTGCTCGTCGACACGCGAGTGTCGACACTCGAGGGTGCCGGAGGGCCGGACTGGTTGGGCCCGAGGGGGCAGCCGCCCATGCCGGGGCCGCCGACCTCGCCGAACTCGGCGATCGTGATCCCCTGCCGGTTGGCGGCAGGGTCGGTCAACTGCCAGCTCAGCAGCCGCTCGCCGCCGCCCGTGGCAGCGATCGTCGCAACGTCAGCTTCGGCGAAAAGGTAGGTCGCCCGAAACGTGTTGGGGCCGTCGAGGTCGAATTCGAGAATCGAAAGGTATGCGCCGGTGTTGTTTGGCTCGAATACTCCCGCGACCGTCGGCGGCACCGCCCGAACGTCGCGCTTGGCGACGGTCGTGCCGGTCAGGTCGGGATTGACGATGCGTTGTTCCAAGTTGGCACGGTTGACGGCGTCACCGATGTGGCCGGTGACCGTGAAACGACTGTACTGGAGACCGCCGAAGAGCACCGTGGTCACGTCGCTCACAGCGGGCACCTCCGGACTGAGTGGTGCTACATAGGCATCCAGCGTTTCGATGTCGGTCGTTGCCCCGTAGAGCGGATCCGGGTTCTCGAACGTGAGGAGAATCTGATCGCCTGGGAGGATCTCCGGAGTGATCGCCGGGATCGTGGTCGCAGGTTCACCGTCGCGGAACCCTGGGATGTCGTTGCCCCAGCAGAAGCCACCAGGGTGGTTGATCTCGAACGGGACTCCGCCCGGGCTCATGGTGACCTCGGCCCCACCGATGATTCCTCCATCGCGGAACACCTGTACGAGTGCGTTCTCCCCGATGTGGCTCTCGAAGCCCTCCGCCGAGATGAAGTCGCGGTTTGGGAACACGACGAGGTTGTCGGGAAACACGGGAGGCGTGGCGGCCGAAGCGGGGTTGCCACCGAACCCGACAATGCCGGTTGCGAGCAGGAGCACGAACGCGACAACGAGCCGTACGAGACGCCTGGTCCGTTCGCCGCTCTGCGACGCCAACTGTGTGATGATTCGCTCGATCGATGCAACCACCGGATGGATTTCGTCTGGCCGATCGATCCGCGCACGCTGCAGTGCCAGAGCTTCGCCGACCACGCCCGCCGGCGAGGCCTCAAACGCCCGTCGCCGACCATCGATGAGTGCGTTCTCGCCGTTCATGACCCGTCCTTCCGAGGTGGCGGACGTCTTCCACTACCCCACAGCAAGTAGACCGGATCATCAAGGAACCGGCAAGATGACCAGTCGTCGTCCGCCCAACGTCCGCATCACTGACCAGGGGTGTAGGACAAAGGTCCTACGAGCAGGAGTTACTTTCACGCCACGTCGTCACGACGTCACGCCTCGTGGTCGCGCGGCGGATCAGGGGCCCTACAAACCAGTCGAAAGGGCGGCCAGAACAAGCGAAGAAGACAAGACCCTGCCTGGCATTTTCTCGGTTGGCATTGACAGCGGATACGTTCTCGCCGAAGCCAACGCGCCCAAGACCAACTTTTCGCTGCGGCGGCCGGTGGTCAAACGGCGGCGAGCGTTCGCTCCGAGCGTCAGAAGTTGGCGAGGATCTCGTTGAAGGTCTTGCTGGGGCGCATCGCCGCAGCCGCCTTGTCGGGGTCGGGCAGGTAGTAGCCGCCGATGTCGTTCGGATGGCCCTGGTCGGCGATCAACTCGGCGTCGATCTGGTCGATCTTGTCGGCGAGCGCGGTAGCGAATGGAGCGAACTGTGCCGCCAGTTCTGGATCGTCGCCCTGGGCGGCGACAGCCTGCGACCAATACAGCGCCAGCCAGCAGTGGCTACCCCGGTTATCGATCTGACCGAGCCGGCGAGCCGGTGACCTATTCTCGTTGAGCAACGTGGCGGTGGCGGCGTCGAGCGTTTCGGCCAGCACTTTGGCCTTGGTGTTTCCGGTCACCTCGCTCAAGTGTTCGAACGACACGGACAGGGCGAGGAACTCGCCGAGCGAGTCCCAGCGAAGATAGTTGACCTTCTCGAACTGCTGCACGTGTTTGGGGGCCGATCCACCAGCGCCCGTCTCGAACATGCCGCCCCCGTTCATCAGCGGCACGATCGACAACATCTTGGCGCTGGTGCCGACCTCGAGGATCGGGAACAGGTCGGTGTTGTAGTCGCGCAGCACGTTGCCGGTGACCGAGATCGTGTCGAGTCCCTGCCGGATGCGATCGATCGACAACTGCGTCGCGGCCGCCGGGGTCATGATCCGAATGTCGAGTCCGTCGGTGTCGTGGTCGCCGAGGTAGGTGTTGACCTTGGCGATCAGTTGGGCATCGTGGGCGCGGGCCTGGTCCAGCCAGAACACGGTCGGAACGCCCGTTGCACGGGCACGCACGACGGCCAGCTTGACCCAGTCCTGTACGGGCAGGTCGCGGGCGTTGCACATCCTCCAGATGTCGCCGGCCTCGACCGCGAACGTCATCAGCGCCGAACCATCCTGGGCGACCACCCTGACTGTGCCGTCAACGGGAATCTCGAACGTCTTGTCGTGGCTGCCGTACTCTTCGGCCTTTTGGGCCATCAGCCCGACGTTCGACACCGAGCCCATTGTGACAGGGTCGTAGGCGCCTTTGGCTTGGCAGTCGGCGATCACCGTCTGATACACGCCGGCGTAGCTGGAATCGGGAATCACGGCTTTGCAGTCCTGCTGCTCGCCCGCCTTGTTCCACATCTGGCCGGAGGCGCGGATCATGGCTGGCATTGCGGCGTCGATGATGATGTCGCTCGGTACATGCAGGTTGGTGATGCCGCGATCGGAGTCGACCATCGCAATGTCGGGGCCGTCGGCGTTGATCCGGGCGACGATTGCCTCGATGTCGGCCTGCGCGTCCGGAGACAGCGTGGCGACGGCGTCGAGCACATTGCCCCAGCCGTTGTTGGGGTTGGCGCCGGCAGCCCCGAGTTGATCGCCGTACTTGTCGAACACCTCGGCAAAGAAGACCCGCACGGCCTGACCGAATATGATCGGATCGGACACCTTCATCATGGTGGCCTTGAGGTGCAGCGAGAACAGCACGCCCTCTTGGCGGGCAGCGGCAACCTGCTGGGTGAGGAACGCCACAAGTGCGGCCTTCGACATGAACGTACCGTCGACGATCTCGCCTGCCAGAACTGGCACCGATTGTTTGAGCACGGTAACGGTGCCATCGGTACCGACGATTTCGATCCGCAGATCATCGGCGGCGGCGAGCGTGACCGATTGCTCATTCGAGAAGAAGTCGTTGTCGCTCATCGTCGTGACATGCGTCTTCGACTCGCCCGACCAGGCACCCATCGAGTGCGGGTGGCTGCGGGCGTAGTCTTTGACGGCTTTCGGCGCACGACGGTCGGAGTTGCCCTCACGCAGCACCGGGTTTACGGCCGAGCCCATCGCTCGCCCGTAGCGAGCCTTGATGTCGTGCCCTTCAGGTGTCGTTGGATCGTCCGGGTAGTCCGGCAGCGCGTAGCCCTTGGCCTGCAGCTCGGCGATCGCCGCCTTGAGCTGCGGCATCGAGGCGGAGACGTTCGGCAACTTGATGATGTTTGCCTCGGGTGTGGTTGCCAGGGCTCCGAGCTCGGCCAGGTCGTCGGTGATCCGCATTTCCTCGGAGACAAATTCGGGGAACTTAGCGATGATGCGGCCTGCCAGCGAGATGTCACGCGTTTCGACATCGATTCGGGCGGCGCCTGCGAAGGCTTGGACGATGGGCAACAGCGAGTACGTGGCAAGCGCCGGCGCCTCATCAGTGTGCGTGTAGATGATCTTCGACTCGGTCACGTGGCGAGCGTACCGGTCGAGTCTTCGACACGCCGAATGACGGTTGCTTCAGGTCGTGGCGATCTGGGGAGGCCGCACAGGCTCGGGCTTGCCTTGGGTCATTACGATCGAGGCCAACGCCGCCATCACGACTGCCATTGCGCCCAACTGGACCCCTGTGAGCGGCTCGTCGAGGAAGATCCAGGCCGTCACCGAGCCGACGACCGGGATCAGCAGTGTCAGCGTCGACCCCAGCCACAACGGCACCCGTACGAGCGACCAGTTCATGATCGAATGGCCGAGGATGCCGGCTCCGAATGTGAGCGCGATCAGGGGCAGCCAGTTGGCCTGCGAGGGGAAGGACATGTCCTGCTTAAAGACGATTCCCGCGGTCAGGCAGATGGCGGCGGTCCAGACACCCGTACCGGCGGTGTACTCCTGCGGGGTGAGCACGCCTTTCGAGCGCTTGGAGAAGATGAAGTAGCCGCTCCAGCTGAACAGGGCACCCACCGCTGCGAGATCGCCGGCTCCGCTCCACTCGGGGGTACCCGATGACTCGATTACGATCACCGCTACGGCGACGATCGCCACGACCGCGGCGGCGAGGTCTTTGACGCGGATCTGCTCTCCAAACATCTTGGCTGCGAAACCGGCGACGATCAACGGCTGCAACGAACCGATCGTGGTGGCGTTGACGACGTTCGTGATCTTGACCGCCGTGAAGAAGAAGACGACGTCGAGCCCAAGGCTGATCCCGCCCGGCAGGCTCGCCACCAGAATTCTCCACGTGAGGCGTTTGCCGCGGGCCGCCATCCAGGCGATCAGCGCTAGGGCGTATAGGCAGAACCGCCAGAACCCGATCGCCAGACCGCCCATGTCGATCGCTTTGATGATCACGCCCGATGTGCCCCAGACCACGACCGCGACACCGGTGCCGATCAGGCCGAGTTGCACGTCACGGGCGTGCGAGGAGGCGCGCACGGACGCGGCGGTGTCGCTCACTTGGGCGTCACGGTGAGATGATTTCGAACGCGGTGGCGTACTCGCATCCGAAACGCTCGCCGAAGCTGCGGGCACCTTCGCGCAGGAAGGTGCCGGGATCGGTGGGTTCGTCGAGAGCGTCGAGATACAGCTCGTGGCAGGCCAGCGACGCGATCCCCAGCTCGATGAAGTCGGTGACATCGACCGCGTGCGTGCTTTGTGGAGACCCGCTGAAGGCAACGAACCGGACTCCGTTCCATGGCTCGCCGGCGTCGGGAAACAACCATCGGTTGCCGGCATCGCGGGTGGCATCCAGCAGCGATCGCCCGACGGCGCGGTGGTCGGCGTGATTCCACGAGGGTCCGCCCCACGACTCGCGGTGATTGATCGAGATCACGACGTCCGGCCGATGACGCCGGATCGCGGCGGCGAGGTCGCGGCGGAGATCGAGCCCTTCGACCACCAGCCCATCGGCGTGCTCGAGATACTCGAGCGACTCGACGCCGACCACGTCACAGCTTCGGCGTTGTTCGACGGCACGCAGCGTGGCGACCTCGTTGGGCGCCATCGTCGCGATGCCTGCCTCGCCGCGCGTGACGAGAACATAGGCGACGCGCTTGCCGCTAGACGTCCATTTCGCCACTGCGCTGGCAGCGCCGTACTCCATGTCGTCGGGGTGGGCTACGACGGCAAGTGCCGACGACCAGTCTTCGGGAAGTGCGAGCAGGTCGCTCACTGAACGACCGATCTGATCCAGCTCACGAGATCGGCCAGCACTCGATCTTGCTCTGGCTCGTTGAAGATCTCGTGGTACAGGCCCTCGTAGTAGTGGGCGTTGACGTCGGCGTTGACGGCCGCCGCCTCGAGTGCCCGTGAGCCCTTCACGCTGGCCAATTGGTCGTCGGTGCCGTGCATCACCAAAATCGGCAGGGTGAGTTCGCCATATCGGGCCGGAAATCGTTCGATGGCGCCGATCAGGGCGGCCCCGAGTCCAGCCGAAATCTTGCCGGTGAACACGAGTGGATCGTTCTGATAGGCGGAGACCACGGCCGGGTCGCGGCTGATCGCCTTTGCACTGAGACCCTCGGGCCGGAAGCTCGGAGCGACCTTGGCGATCAGGCGGAACATCTTGAGCTTGCCCGGCGACAGGTCGCTTCCGACCTGCAGCGCGGCTCCGCTCAGTGCTAGGCCGGTGATGCCGGCCTGGTGATCGAGTGTGTGGCCGACCGCCAGATTGCCGCCCATGCTGTGTCCGAGCAAGATCAGGGGCAGACCCGGATGTTGCGCCTCGACGTGAGCCCGGAACTGGACAAGGTCCTTCATGAATTCGTCGTACGACTTTACGAACGTGCGCTTGCCGTCGGACTTTCCGTGCCCGCGGTGGTCGAGGGCGTGCACGGCGATGCCGGCATCTGTGAGCGCATCGGCGACGTGCGCATAACGCCCCGAATGCTCGCCGAGGCCATGGATCAACATCACGACGGCAATCGGGTCACTGTCGGGCAACCAGGCCTGGTGGAAGATGGTGATGCCGTCGAATGCGGTGAGCGTGCCCTCGGTGTGTTGTGCCATGTCGCGAGTCTCGCAGCTGGTACAACGAATCGCCGCCCGGCGTCAACCGAGTCGGGCGGTGATCAGCTCGAGCAGCTCGTCGTATTCGTCAACTGCTGAAAACTGTGGGAATTCGGCACGCACGTTGTCAGGTGATTTGAAGAGGAAGCCGACATCGGCGGCACCTAGCATGGCGGTGTCGTTATACGAGTCGCCAGCAGCGATCACCCGAAAATTCAACCCGCGGAAGGCCTCGACGGCGAGCCGTTTCTGATCTGGCTGGCGCAGCCGATAGTCCGTGATCCTGTCGTTTTCGACGGCCAGACGGTGGCAGAACACCGTCGGCATGCCGAGCTGAACCATCAGAGGGCCGGCGAACTGTTCGAATGTGTCGGAGAGCAGGACCACCTGGGTCAGCGAGCGGAGTCGATCGAGAAATGAGCGGGCGCCTGGCAGGGGTTCAAGGCAGCCGATCACCTCGCTGATCGACGACATCGTCAGACCATGTTTGGCCAAGACCGACAGCCGGTACCGCATCAGCACGTCGTAGTCGGGCTCGTCGCGGGTGGTGCGGCGGAGTGCATCGATACCCGTTCGCTCGGCAACAGCAATCCATATTTCGGGAACCAGAACGCCCTCGAGGTCGAGCGTTACAATCGTTTGGCGCGAGTCTGACGACATGTCGACCAGTTTGGCGGATGTGCACCACGACAAAGATATCTGCGGGTCGACAGCCGACCGAAAGTCGGTTCTAGTCGGAGGATCTGGTCGCAGTTCCGACCGGCTCGGATGACCGGACATAGCCCAGCAGGGGAGTAGCCCGCACACGGGCTTGGGCGCCCTGCGGGGCGGCACTGCGCTCGTTGGCCAACCATGCGGTGACCCACGTGCGCTTGCCATCGTCGACGGCGAGATAGGTCGAGAATCGGTCGCGCTCTGCGAATGGCTTTACGACTGTCACCAGTACCGGCGGCAATACCTCAACTGGGCGACGGGCCCGGACAACCGCGCCCAACCGGTCGCGGGTCGCGATCGAATCGATCGCCCCAGCGATGATCGCCCATGCCCCCCAGATGATTGGCAACCAGCAGATCACCGCCAGGATCTCGGCGATCTTCTGGAGCAGGTCGACCTGGCCCGGTACACGTTCGAACAGCGACCTGAGCGCCTCGCCATCGGACACGCGAGTGAGAAAACCCCGAACCCAGCGGGCCAGGAAGAACACCACGATTCCGGCCGTGCCGACCTTCCATGGATGCTGACCGTATCCCGGACGCACGGGGTAGTGAACCCGAACGATGTGGGGTGTTCCGCCCGCTTCCGACCAGGCGATTCGATGGTCCTCCGGGGCCGCGGGCAACTCGTAGAGTACCTGCTCGGCGACTCCCATCACGCAGGCGTGTGCCAGCGCGATCTGCTGTGTTGGAGGGGCGAGCACGGTGGCATGGCTGGGAATTCGGTCGCGGAGCCGCTGTCGGTATCCCAGCCACGCCGCTGTCCGGGCAGCGCCAAGATCGGTAGGCCGTTGGGCGGATCCGATCGCTCGGTCCACGGTGCGCCACGCCAGCGTTGCCAGGGCGAACAGAACGGCGACCCAAATCACCCGAGGCTTCCACGAATCGGAGATAGCGATCTCGTCGCCACCCCGCGCCCCGAACCAGCAGGCGAGCAGTCCGACGGTGGCGGCGACAGCGCTGGGTGCCAGCTCGATCGCGGTGTACCTGCGTTTTGACAGGCCCAGCTGGTGGGCGTGGGTAGCTACTGACCGGCGAAATCGAAGCCACCAGCGCCGATCGAGGCGATGGTGTGAGGACGCCAGTGTTCCGGCGGAGGTGACGTCATTGAAGGCTCGGGCCGCCAGATGATTGAGTACCTGCTGCTCGAACGGACGAAGCGAATCACCGCTGGCGGCGTTGCCGCGCGTCACCACGACCAACTCGCCCTCGACCGTGGTGAAACGGATCCAACCGCGCGTCGCCAGATCGAGCGCAGTCGCGGCGACCGCGGTGCGAGGGGTCTCATAGCCGTTGGTGAGCAAGGCGACGACCGCGGGGGGTTCGAGCTGATCGTTGTCGAGTGGTGAGGGACGGCGGGCCGGCCCCGTCGGTTCTGGGCGCGGCCGCGTGCTCCACTCGGTGTATCGGTGCAACAACCAGCCGACGACGGCGCAGGCGATCGCGATCGCCAGGGTGTTGGTGGTCGGGCGGTGCAAGAAGGCAAGCGCCGCGCCATGCTCGGCCACGAACATGTTGTCCATCATGACAGGCGACACCGAAGCGGTTCGAAGCTCATCAGGTTGATCGCCCCGTCGGCGTGCCAGGACCGTCCGGCTCGGTTCGAATCCAGACGGTGCGTTGCGGGAAGGGAATCTCGATCGCTGCCTCGTCGAAAACCAGCTTGATGTGCTCGCGCAGGGCGCGTTGGATATCCCACTGCGTGCCTGGTTTTACCTTGATCGTGAGGCGCAGCTTTACTCCGTCAGCTCCGAGCGCTTCGACGCCGAGCACGGTTGGGGGCTCGACTATGTCGGGGGCCATGTCATCACGGGTGCAGATTTCTAGCGCGGCGCGTTGCAACAGTTGCCGGGCGCGATCAATCTCGGTGTCATAGGCCACGTCGACGTCGATCAATGCGACCGACCACAGCTGGCTGCGGTTGCCGACCCGCTGCACCACCCCATTCGGCACATGCCAGACGGTGCCATCGACACCACGCAGCACGGTTGTTCGCAACGAGACCTCCTCGACCACACCGACAGCCTCGCCCAGATCGACGACGTCGCCGATGCCGTATTGATCCTCCATCAACATGAACAGACCTGCGATGCAGTCCTTCACCAAGCTCTGGGCCCCGAACCCGATTGCTACACCAGCAATGCCCGCACCGGCGAGCAACGGAGCGAGTTGGATTCCGACGACGCCGAGCACCATCAGCGCCGCGATCACCCAGATCGTCACGATGATGGTGCTTGTCAGCACGACCGACGCCGAGGCCGCCCGGGCCTCGCGGCGTGGGTCGCGGGTGACCGTTAGGGCGGCGGGCAGGCCGATCCCAATCTTCCCGAGTCGGTCAGAGACGTCTGATTTTGGGGTCAGGAGCCGGGTGACTAGGCGACGTACCCAGCGCTTGGACAGTCGGGTCAGTGACATCGCGATGACCAGCACGAGCATGATCTTCAGTGGCGTGTCGACGAACCAGCTCGCAAGATTGGCGAGGTTCTCGTTCTGATCGGTGCGGTCGTACACCCATCGGCACAACGTGCCGGTTGCTTCGTAGCAAGGTTGGTCTGTCGAGGCCGGGGACACGTACTGACGGTAGCGGTACGCGGCGCTCGTATTTGGGACAGTGTCGTTCGGGTTCGGCGGTGAGGACTATGTCAGCGATGTTCGTCGAGTCCGTCCGGCAGACCATTAGCCTCGCGGGCGATGGAGTTTGACGCAGATCCATGGGAACCGGCAACGGTCGCCGTTGTCGGAGCCGGGTATGTCGGATTGACGACGAGCGCCTGCCTGGCCTCGATGGGTCACGACGTGACATGTGCTGATATCGATCCAGAGAAGATCGAGCGGCTCAGAAACGGAGAGATCCCGATCGTCGAAGCGGGCCTCGGCGAGGTGGTCGTGCACGCCGTCGCCGCCGATCGGTTGCGGTTCGTAGTGGGTGCAGCGGCAGCGGTCGCCGATGCCGACATCGTGTTTCTGTGTGTGCCCACTCCGCAGGATGAAGACGGCAGCGCCGACCTTTCCTACATCGAGGCGGCTGCCCGCCAGATCGGACCGGTGTTGCGGCCCGGCGCGATCGTGGTCAACAAGTCGACCGTTCCGGTCGGATCGGCGCGCGTGGTCGAGCGTGTGCTCCAACGATCCGACGTCAGCGTGGTGTCCAACCCGGAGTTCCTGCGCGAGGGAACGGCCGTGTTCGACTTCCTGCATCCGGACCGTGTGGTGATCGGTGGAGACGACGAGGCCGCCGCTCGAGCGGTCGCCAACTTGTATTCGCCACTCAACACCGAAATATTGATCACCGATGCCGCCTCCGCCGAGACCATCAAGTACGCCGCCAACGGATTTCTGGCGATGAAGATCTCGTTCATCAATGCTGTTGCGGCGATGTGCGAAGCGGTCGGTGCCGATGTCGCCGACGTCATCGAGGGAATCGGATCCGACCATCGTATTGGACGCGCTTTTCTCAGACCAGGGCCCGGCTGGGGCGGAAGCTGCTTCCCGAAGGACTCGCGTGCGTTGGTCAGCATTGCCGCCGATCACGGCTACGACTTCTCGATGATGCGCGGCGTGATCGAAGTCAACGACGAACAACGTCTTCGGATGGTGGCCAAGATCGCCAGGGCGGCCGGTCGCGACATGGCGCTTGACCTGCCGCTCGATGGTGTCGCTATCGGAGCACTCGGGCTTACCTTCAAGGCCGGCACCGATGACCTCCGCGAGTCGCCGAGCCTGGCGATCCTCGATCACATGGCTGCGGCAGGTGCAGAGATCACAGCCTATGACCCGACCACCGTCGGGGTACTCGATCGGGTTCAAACCGACCGTCTCGGAACACTCCGGCTGGCGAACGATGCCCTCGGGGCCGCCAACGGTGCCGATGTGGTGGTGATCCTGACCGAGTGGCCGGAGTTCGCCGAGCTCGATCTCGACGCGGTCGCCAGGGTGATGCGCGGTTGCTCGCTTGTCGACACCCGCAACATGCTCGACCCTGGCTCAGTTCGCTCAGCGGGCCTCGACTATGACGGCGTCGGGCGTCGCTGATGGCAAACGTGCTGGTCGCTGGTGGAGCCGGCTTCATCGGATCGCACCTGATCGACCGGCTGGTCGAGCGCGGTGACTCAGTGGTGTGTGTCGACAACCTCAGCACCGGCACGAGAGCACACACAGCGCTTCACAGTGGTGATCAGCGCTATCGGTTTGTCGAGGTCGATGTGTGCGAAGAAGGAATGCCTCGATTGGCCCGCGGTTCCGGTGGGTGTCGATTTGATGCCGTGATGCATCTGGCGAGTCCGGCATCGCCGCCGGCGTATCTGGCGCGACCGATCGAAACGCTTGACGCTGGCAGTATCGGTACACGCCGTCTGCTCGAGATCGCCCGCGCCGACTCAGCACGATTCGTGCTGGCGTCGACCAGCGAGGTCTACGGCGATCCGCTCGTACATCCCCAGAACGAGTCGTACAACGGCAACGTCGACCCAGTGGCGCCGCGGTCGGTGTACGACGAGGCCAAGCGCTTTGCCGAAGCTCTCACGATGGCATATGCCCGCACCCACGGTGTCGCGATCGGGATCGCACGAATCTTCAACACATACGGCCCGCGGATGCGGGCCGACGACGGCCGCGTTGTCACCAACTTCGTCTATCAGGCGCTGGCCGGCGAGCCGTTGACGATCTTCGGCGATGGTTCGCAGACCCGCAGCTTTTGCTATGTCGACGACGAGGTTGCGGGGCTGTTGGCGTTGCTCGACAGCCACGAGGTCGGACCAATCAACATCGGCAATCCGCACGAGGTGTCAATTCGCGACTTTGCCGATCTGGTCATCGAATTGACGGGATCGTCGTCGTCGGTCGGGTTTCAGCCGGCGCCGGTCGGCGACCCGCTCGTTCGTCGACCGGATATCACTCTCGCCAAACGAGTGCTCGGTTGGCATCCGGCGGTCGCTCTACGGGACGGCTTGCGGCTCACGATCGATGACTACAAATCCGACCGGGCGACCTGACCCACCTGATATCAGTTCGATCCACCGGTTTGCGCCCGGCTGCGTCTGAGGGAGCCCCTGCGTCGTACACTTTGCCCACGTGAGGCGCCGACAGTTGATGAGGGCCCTGCGGCCCGAGTCATTTGAGGTGCGCAAAGGCGAACTGCGAGAGCTGGGTCGCCGATCCCGCGAGATCGTTCTGCTCGCCGCTGTGACGGGCGTGGTTACCGGTTTGGCGGTTCGTGGCTTCGAATACCTGGTCGACGAGTTGTATACCAGAGTGCTCGAAGCACCACTCTGGTGGAGCGCTGTAGCGCCGGCGATCGGTCTTGTGTGTGCAGCCCTGATCTTGCGGATCATTGGTGGGGGTGCCTCGTCGGCCACCTCTGACGAGTACCTGCGGGCATTCCACGATCCCGCCTATCGGTTACGACCGCGACACCTTGCCGCCCGAGTTATGGCATCGGTGGCAACGCTCGGTTCTGGAGGAGCGCTCGGCCTCGAGGGTCCTTCGATGTACGGCGGCTCGGCACTCGGCACGATGATTCAGCGACGGTTACCGAAACCGTTCCGAGGCAGCGACCACCGGACACTGTTGGTGGCTGGAGCGGCCGCCGGTGTGGCAGCGATCTTCAAGGCGCCCGCTACCGGCGCGATCTTCGCGCTCGAGGTGCCATATCGCGACGACATGGCGCGGCGCATGCTGTTGCCGGCTCTGGTAGCCAGCGCCAGCGGCTACCTGACGTTTGTCACGCTTAGCGACACCGTCCCGCTGCTGAGCGTCGGTGAGTTCTCGATTCCGAACTTCCAACTGATCGACCTGCTCGGCGCACTCCTGGTTGGCACCGCATGTGCGATCGGTGCCCGTTCGTTCGCCAAGCTGATGCGAATCGCCAAGGGTTTTGCACTGCGGGCGCTTCCGTTGCGGCTGGCGGTCACCTCGATCTCGTTGGTCGGGCTGTTTTTCCTCTCCCGTGAGCTGACGGGGCTGCCGCTCAGTCTCGGTGCAGGGTACGAGGTGTTTCGAGATTGGCTGTTCGTCGAACGTGACATCGCGGTGTGGCTATTGGTGGCGGTTCTTTTCATCCGTTGTTTGGCGTCTGCACTCACCATGGCGGGCAGCGGCGTCGGCGGAGTTTTCATTCCATTGGTCGTTGGCGGGGGATTGATCGGCCGTGGCATCGCCGATGTCATCCATCCCGATCGGGCCTCGCTCTACACGCTGCTCGGAATTGCGGCCTTCCTGGGCGCCGGATACCGGGTTCCCTTGGCTGCTGTCATGTTCGTCGCCGAGACGACGGGTAAACCGAACTTCGTGGTGCCTGCGCTATTTGCTGCTGTGGCCGCCGAACTCGTAATGGGCGATCAGTCGATCACAGCATTCCAGCGTCGTCCCGGCACCGACTGACTGGTTGCAGTTCGCCCGCCGGCGCACGCTCGCGGCAGAATCGGCCGATGGCCGACTCCGCCTCTTTCCCGCACACCGTTTGTTCGTCGCTGCAAGGCACGATCGTCAGCGTCGAGGTAGCGGTCGGCACGTCGGTGGTGGTGGGCACGGTGCTCGCTGTGGTCGAATCGATGAAGTTGCATCACGAGGTGTGTGCGGATGCCGCCGGAGTGGTGGCGTCGATCGATGTCGAGGTCGGCACCACCGTCCACCCCGGCGACCGCCTGATCCAGCTCGGCGCTCGCAAGGCTGGGGCTGACGTCTCGGTCGCATCAAGTGTGGACACCGCTGTGTCCACAGGGCTCGATCGCGGCGACCTGCGCGACGTGCTCGACCGTCATCTTCTAGGGCTCGACGCGGCCCGCCCGGACGCAGTCGAGCGACGACGCGCCAAGGGCCGCAGAACGGCCCGCGAGAATATCGCCGACCTGGTCGACGAGGGATCGTTCGTCGAGTACGGGCCGTTGACGATCGCCGCCCAGTCGAGACGGCGTGAACACCTCGACCTGATCACTCGCACCCCGGCCGACGGCATGATCGGCGGCATCGGCACGATCAACGGCGACCTGTTCGAAGGTCGTGCCGCCCGCGCGATCGCGATGTCGTACGACTACACGGTGCTGGCCGGCACGCAGGGACACCGCAATCATCGTAAGAAAGATCGACTCTTCGAGATCGCTGAGCAGCTTCGGCTCCCGATCGTGTTCTTCACCGAGGGTGGAGGAGGCCGGCCGGGAGACACCGATACCGGGGGAGTGACCGGCCTCGACTGCCTGGCCTTCTTGTGGTTCGCCGAGCTTTCCGGCACCGTGCCGTTGATCGGCATCAACGCCGGATACTGCTTCGCGGGCAATGCCGCGATCCTTGGCTGCTGCGATGTCGTTATCGCGACGAAGGATTCGAATATCGGCATGGGCGGTCCGGCGATGATCGAGGGCGGCGGGTTGGGCGTCTACGCGCCAACCGAGGTCGGACCGACCGAGGTGCAGCAGGTCAGCGGTGTCATCGACATCGTCGCCGACGACGAGGCGCACGCGACGACCCTCGCCAAGCGGTACCTGTCGTACTTCCAGGGACCCACCGCCGGCTGGTCTTGCGCCGATCAGGCCAGACTGCGCGACGTCGTGCCGGTTGACCGAATGCGGGGCTATGACGTGCACAACGCGATTGCTCTGCTGTTCGACACCGGTTCGGTACTCGAGCTGCGGTGTGATTTCGGTGATGGCATGATCACGGCTTTGGCACGGGTCGAGGGGCGACCCGTCGGCGTGATCGCCAACAACCCGGCTCATCTCGCTGGGGCGATCGACAGCGACGGCAGCGACAAGGCGGCGCGATTTATGCAGCTCTGTGACGCCCACGGCTTGCCGATCATCACGCTAGTCGACACGCCAGGAATGATGGTCGGCCCCGAGGTGGAGGCCACAGCACTCGTGCGGCACTGCAGCCGTTTGTTCGTGACCGGGGCGAACGTGTCGGTGCCGATGATTTCGGTTGTATTGCGCAAGTCGTACGGGCTCGGGGCGCAGGCGATGATGGGAGGCAGCACAAAAGCGCCGCTGGCGTGCGTGTCGTGGCCGACAGGTGAGTTTGGTGGGATGGGGCTCGAAGGCGCCGTACGCCTCGGCTACCGCAAGGAACTCGAGCAGTGCGCCGACGATGCTGCCCGAGATGCACTCTTTCGCGAGTTGGTCGACCGGCTGTACGAGTTGGGCAAGGCACTGCGAGTTGCCGAGTTCTTCGAGATCGATGACGTGATCGATCCAGCCGACACCCGACGATGGATCACCATGCTGCTCGAATCAGCGCTTCCTCGGGCCCCCGGTCACGTCGCCCGCCCCAACATCGACACCTGGTGACCTGCGTCACCCCACGTGCGGTAACGCCGACTGTGTCAGTCGCCGAGCAGTTGGTCGAAGACGTAGTTCGAGTGTTTGACGGCACCCATGCGGGCGCTCGAAGCGACTGAGTACTTGTGGCCGGGGTAGAGGATGATGGCGTCATCGACCTTCGAGAGCCGATTGAGGCTCTGGATCATCTGAGTGTGGTCACTGCCGGGAAGGTCGGTGCGGCCGCATCCGTCGAGGAACAGCGTGTCTCCGGCAAGCAGCTTGCCGTGTACCAGGAAACACTGGCTGCCAGGCGTGTGGCCGGGTGTGTGAACGAGCTCGATCTCGAGTTCGCCGACGGTGACGATGTCGCCAGAGTCATGGCCGACGAGGTTGGCTTCGGTCACGCCCGACGTACGGGTCACCCAGGGGATCTCGTCGCGTTGCACGTGGACCGGGCACGAGACCAGTTCGAGTAGCCCGGCGACGCCGGCGATTTCGTAGCCCATGATCGAACCGCCGATGTGGTCGGCGTGATAGTGGGTGGCCAACACGCCGGTGATGGTCATTTCGTCGGTTGCGACCGTGTCGACAAGGCCCTCCGGATCGTAGGCCGGGTCGACCAGCACACATTCGCCGGTCAAACGGTCACCGATCGCGTACACGAAGTTGACCATCTGAGTCGCCATCTGGTCACCGATGGCGAAGTCGCGGCCGGAGAGCAATTGTCGGAAGTACAGGCGGTCGTCATTGGGGTCGGCCATGACCCGAGCGTACGCTTCGGTTCCGTGGCGAACACATCGGTGCCCGACAACGATCCAGCGGTGACGACAGCACGGCTCTTGTCGCTCGTCGCCGGTCAACAGATCGTGTACGGAGGTGATCGAGTCACACAGGTTTCAGCCCAGCTCGCCCGCGACTTTCGGCCCGGCGACCGAGTGATCGTCGACCCGTCGTCGGGCCAGCTGTTGTACGTACCCTTCGGCGAGCACGATAGGGCGACGGCCGCAGTCACTTCAGCGGCGCGGGCGTTCTCAGAGCTGGCGCGGTGCACCGACGATCAAATCACCCGTTTCTTTGAAGCGTTCGCTGCACGACTGTCAGACCCCTCCGCGTTTGCTCCGATTGCCACGGCCAATCTTGCCGACGTCGAGCGAGCTGCCGCGAGCGGGCGATCGACGACACGACTTGAACTCACGGAGTCGATGCGGTCGGGCATGGTCGCCGGCCTTCGCGGGTGGGCCGAGTCAGTCGGCGTTCGCGACACGGTCGAACGCACCATCGAGCACGACGGTTGGGCGGTCGAGGCGCGCCGGGCGCCACTCGGCGTGGTCGGATTCGTGTTCGAGGGGCGCCCGAATGTGTTCGCCGACGCTGCTGGCGTCGTGCGTACGGGCAACACGGTCGTGTTCCGGATCGGGTCCGACGCGCTCGGCACCGCTAGGGCGATTGTCGAACACGCCCTCGATCCCGCACTCGACCAAGCCGGTCTCCCCGCCGGAACGGTCGGTTTGGTGGCGTCGGCTGCGCACGCGGCCGGGTGGGCACTGTTCTCCGATTCGCGTCTGTCGCTCGCGGTCGCCCGAGGATCGGGTCCGGCGGTCGCCCAGCTCGGTGCGGTCGCCCGTCAGGCCGGGGTTCCGGTCAGCCTGCACGGAACCGGCGGGGCATGGGTCATCGCCGCCGCGGATGCGGACCCGTTGAGATTTCGAGCGACGGTAAAGAATTCGTTGGACAGAAAGGTGTGCAACTCGCTGAACGTGTGCTGCATCGTGCACCGACGGGCGGCTGAACTGGTGCCGGTCTTCCTCGATGCGCTCACGGCCGCCGGCCGGCAACGCGGCACCGATGGCCGTGTGCACGCCACGTCGGCGGCGCTGGAGTTTGTGCCGGATGCTGCCCTGAGCCTGCGGTCACAGGTCGTTCGGGCTGACGGCATTCACGATGAGCCCTTTGTTTCACGGATCTCGATCGATGAGCTGGCCCACGAGTGGGAGTGGGAGGGCTCGCCGGAGGCGACTATCCATGTCGTGGACGACGTCGACCAGGCGATCTTGCTGTGCAACACCTACAGCCCGAGGTTCGTCGCCTCGTTGGTCAGCGACTCGCAGGATCTCCACGATTCGTTCTTCGACGCGATCGATGCTCCGTTCGTCGGCAGCGGGTTCACCAGATGGGTCGACGGGCAGTACGCGCTCGATGCTCCCGAGCTGGGCTTGTCAAACTGGGAGGGTGGCCGGATGCTCGCAAGGGGCGGCATTCTGTCGGGCGAGTCGGTCTACACCGTCAGGTACCGGGCGATGGTCACCGATCCGAACCTGCATCGCTGAACCAGTTGGCGCTCTTACTCCCAGACGCCGTTGATGTCGATGATCACGTGTACCGCGTCCTTGCTGTATACACACAGCTCACCCTCGGAAGACAGCTTGACCATCGCTCCGTTGGCGGTGACAAACTGCGAGGTCGCGATATTGACATTCGAGGTGTTCGGCTTGGTGCCGCACGGATATGCCGTGAGATGCGTACCGCCCAGTGCTTCTGTCGCCGTCAGATTGACCGAGACCGCTTTGGCGGCTGCTGGGATACCGCGCTCGCCGGCGACCATGAGTCGCACGACCTGGTTGGCCTCGACCCGGAGACCGCTCGTCGACTCGTTGAGCGGACGGTATACCGAGCGACTGTCGAAGATTCTGATTGGATCGAGGGGGAAGAAGTCGAGCCCGCCGCTCCTGGTGAAGTAACCGTTGAGGTCGACGGCTATGTCAGTGTCGCTAAATGAGCGGAGACAGACCCGGCCTTGATCATCGACCGGGGTGACGACCGAGTTTGGGCGAACGTCCATCGGGACGTAGTTGATGTTGGAGATATTGCTCGACACGGCGCCACACGGATACACGGTCAAATGGCCGTATCCGTCGGGCTGGATCACGGTGATATTCATCGCCAACCCGACCGCTCCGGCCGGCGCGCCACCGGGGACACCTACGACCTGCAGCGGAACCTCGACCCCGGCACGCAGAGACTGCTCGCCGGGTAGGCGGGAGTCCAACAACCGGGTCGGCGTGATCGGAACGAAACCGGCGCCACCGGCTCCACTGCGGTAGTACCCATTGACGTCGATGATCAGGTCGGTGGAGGCGAGCGAGAAGATGCACATATCTCCATTCACCAACGGGACGATCGCCTGATTGGCGACTGTCTCACCGGGCCGGTATCCGAGCGTGCTCACGGTCGGCCGCTGAGCGGTGCAGTTGTAGGCGGTGATGTAGCCGTAGTCCGAAGCGCTGACGGCGGTCAAGTTGGCACTCACGGCCGAGATGTCGTCGGCGCCAATCTTGATCCGGGTGACACTGCCTGCCTGCAAGCGGGCCGCACCCAGATTGGCCCTGGTGTCGACCAGGCGAAACGGCTCGACGGGCTCGAACGTAGCTGCATTCGCTGTGGGTGACGTGTCGGGGATGTTGGGCGGCGTCGCCTGGAGTGGAGCGTTGCGATCGACCGCGAACGACCAAGTGACGTTGCCGCCGTTGGTGTTGACGGTGACGGTGTAGGTGCCGTCGGCGAGGTCGGTACGTGGCATCACGATCACCGCGTTGTCGCCGTCGAGGATGGCGCGAGCCGTGGCGTCGCCGCCGGTGTTGCCCTTGTGGAGAACGCAGGTTGGGACCGGCCCGTTGGGGCCGGTGATCGTGGCGTTTGCCGAACTGACGTCGTTCGGCATCATTGCGATCAATGGAAGGCCGGCGGTGCCGGTCCAGCCACACAACGTCATCGGATTCGGGTACTCGGTGATGAAGCTGTGCAAGGGCACCGTTGCCCCATCGCCAGGGAACAGGATTGGTGCCGTGGCCTGGGGAGCGCCATAATTGAGGCCACGAATCACATCGAGTGTCGCTCCCGAATGCCAAGGCGTCGGGGTGTTGCTGTTGGCACACAATCCAAAGCCCGTGGAGGTCAGGTTGGCGCGCAGGATGCCGATCGCGTGGAATGGGCCGGTCATCCAGAGATCGATGTGGTTGCGAGCTGTTGCACTGACCGAGCTGCTGACGGCGACGTTGCCACTGTTTCCAGCGGTGTCGCCACCAGGGGTGTAACCAGGATTTCCTGGAATCTCGTCGTGGGTGATGCCGTTCTGCAGCATGTAGCACGAATGTGCGACGGCTTCGGCTGACCACGCGGAGTTGGCCGTGACCGGGGCGACACCTGACATCGCACGATACGTATTGACCACGCCGAGCCAATCGCCGTCCGAGACGGCTGCGACCGGGCTGGAACTCCCGAGGCTGACGGCGGCTCCTACGAGGGCGAGCGTCGTCAACACCGCCGTGCGAAGCGGTCGACGCGGCCGGGTGCTGGCCAGGTTCGATGGGGAGGCGAAAGTCTTCACGACTATCTATCGGGCGGTACTGGAACGCCTTTACGTTCTTGAGAGAAGCTTGCGAGTGGCGCCGGATTTTCGCCGCCGCCCGTGGTCGTCGCCGCTTGGCTAGCGTCCCGTTAGTGAATATGGCGCGACGGGTGGCGGGAGGTGTTTTGTGTTTCGTTGCATCTGCCTGTGGATTCGTGAACGACCCGGTCGTCGTCGAGAGCTCTCGCACACCCGAGGACTCGGTGGCGTTCGACCTCCCACCGCCCGTCGAAACGACACCGGCAGAGCCCAGCGGGTCCGGCAACGACGAGCCGACGGAGGCGCCGTCACCGACATCACCGACATCACCGTCACGGTCGACATCGGCCGGCGACCAACGATTTCCCGAGCTTGGCTCAGCCGATATCGACGTTGTCCACTATCTCGTGAAGCTCGCCTATCGCCACGATCAGCGCACAATCGATGGCACGCTGGTGGTCACCGGAACACTCCTGAATCAGACCGATCAGATCGCTCTCGATGCCGATGGGCCGTATGTCACCGCGGTGCGGTCTGGTGGTGCCAGTGTCGATTTTGTGCAGGCCGGCCGAGAGCTGCTAATCGCCTTGGGTGAGGTGAAAGCTGTGGGATCTGCGTTTGGTGTCGAAGTCGACTTCTCTGTGACGGTCGGCGAGAAAAGTTTCTTTCAGGGTGACGTCGGATTGTTTCCGACGCCCGGCGGCCTGTGGTCGGTCAACGAACCCGATGGAGCAAGCACTTGGCTGCCCCTCAACGATCACCCCACCGACAAGGCCACGTGGGCGTTCGAGATCACGGCGCCCAAAGGCCTCACGGCGATCGCCAACGGCGAGTTGTCGGCAACCCACGAGACGCTTGGGGGAGTCACATGGTCGTGGCAACAGACCGAGCCGATGGCGCCTTACCTGATCACGCTATTGGTCGGCGACTATGAGCTTGTTGACGATGGTACGAGCGCGAGTGGGGTGGATCTGGTCCACGCCGTGTTGCGTTCGCGGAGCAAGACCCTCGACGCATATCGCGATGTGACCCGCCAGCAGCTCGCCTTCTTCGAATCGCTGTTCGGCGCGTACCCGTTCGATCGTTACGGTGTTGCGATCACCGATTCGGTACCTGGGTTGGCGATGGAGACCCAGGGCTTGTCATTGTTTAGCAGCGACGAACTCGACGGCAGTTTGGGTCGGCTGCAACAAGCGTTTCTTTCCCACGAGCTGGCACATCAATGGTTCGGCGATGCCGTGTCGCCGGCGACTTGGAACGACATCTGGTTGAACGAGGGGTTTGCCACCTACGCCGAATGGCTATGGATGGAAGAGGTCGGCTTCGGCGATGTCCAGCACGTCGCCGAGGCGAACTTGTCAGGGCTGCCGGCGACCGGCTGGCCGCTGGCGAAACCCGAAGAGATGTTCGGGCTGATCTCGTATAACGGTGGCGCTACGGTCCTGCATGCGTTGCGGCTGACCGTCGGCGATGACACATTCTTCGCCGGATTACGCAACTGGGTCGCGACTTATCTCGACGACTCGGCCACTACAGCGGAGTTCCAGGTTGTAATGGAAGAATCGAGTGGTACTGACCTGGATGGCTTCTTCGACACATGGGTGTACGCCGACTCGATTCCGTCGCAACTTCCGAAATCGGGCGCGGCGGTCGGTTCAGCGCCCTAGCAGACGATCGATCAGGCCGCCCCACAGGGCGCTTTCGGTGCCGGTTCGTTGCTCAGCCCGATCGGCGCGGGCTGCCGCCGCGCGGGCGGCGTTTACGCCGACCCATCGAAACGGTTCTGGCTCCCATGTGCGCGATCGGTGGCCGACCCATGGCAGCCTGGTCAGGCCCTCCGGATCATCGCCATTGCTGATCAGTGCCGCCAGCGTTCGCCCTGAGAGGTTGGTGGTGCTGACACCATCGCCGACATACCCGCCGGCGCTCGCCATGCCAGTCGCGCGGTCAAAACGAACGGAGCATGTCCAGTCTCTGGGCGCCGCCAACACACCCCCCCAGTGGTGGGTGATGGCGGCCCCACCGATCTGCGGAAACAATTCACGGAGCGAGGATTCGAGCAGGTTTCGGATCGCCTCGTTGGTGTCGAACTCAGGCTTGATCCTTGACCCGAAGTGGTATGGAGCGCCGCGCCCACCGAATGCGAGTCGACCGTCGGCCGTGCGTTGTCCGTAGATGATCATCCGGCGACCATCGGCGAATGCCGGGCGATCAGCGAGTCCGATTTCAGACCACACAGACTCGGGAAGTGGTTCGGTGGCGACCATCAGCGAATAGATCGGCAGCAGCGAGCGACGCTCGCCCGCCAGTTGCGGGGTGTATCCCTCGGTCGCCCGCACGATGACATTGGCCCGGATCTCGCTGTGGCTGGTGACGACGAGGCCGGGACGGATTTCCTGAACAGTGGTGTGCTCACGGATATCGGCGCCGGCGGCGATCACCTCCCGTGCCACGGCATGCGTGAGACGCAGCGGATGCACGACCGCACAATGTTGCGTGTGCAGTCCTCCAGTCACGCCCGCGGCGTTGAGAATCGGCGTCGCTTCGTCGGCGGCGAGCCACCGGTAGTCGTCCTCACCGAACCCGAACCGTCGTAGCTCTTCGAGTTCTTCAGTCAAGCGGTGCTGTTGCGGAGCGTTGCGTGCGACCGAGATCGAGCCGCCCTGATGGAAGATTTCGGAGGTGGCGTGCTGCTTGACGAACCGGCCCACTTCGTGAACGGTCTCGTGCATGGCTAGCTGCATGCGCCGGGCGACCGCTTGGCTGTTACGGCCGGCGATCTTGCCGAGACTCATCGGCAGCAGTGCCGAGCACCAGCCGCCATTGCGCCCGCTCGCTCCGAAACCGATCGTCTCGCGTTCGAGCAACACCACCCGTAGACCAGGGTCGCGTTGCAGCAGATACCACGCCGTCCATAACCCCGTCAGGCCGGCGCCGACGATCGCAACGTCGGCGCTGTCGCTTGTTCCCTCGGGTGTCGATCGACACGGGGGACGCGCGATCTCGGCCTCGGGCAACGTGTCCGACCAGAGCGAGCGATTCGAAATTTGCGTCACGGGCCTACGCTAAGGCTCGGCCTGCCGTCACCTGCAGTCGAGTCCACATGACCAAGTTCCCACCACCCACCACCGCGCCGGCAGGCTGGTATCCCGATCCACAGGGTATCGGGCAACGCTACTTCGATGGTCACGCTTGGACGCCGGTGTACCCGCGATTCGAGCAGCCCGAGCAGCACCCCAGCCTTCCAATCTGGGCGGCGCTCGGTGCGCTCGCAGTGTTGATCGTCTCGCTGGTGCTCGGCAAGGTGATTCTGGAGGCGCTGATCTCCTACGAATGGTCGCTGATCGTGTACATCGCGATCTCCGTGGTGTTGTCGTATGGCCCTTCCGTGGCCTGGGGAATCTATGTTCGCCGCCGGTGGGGCGCCGGGCGGTTGGCTTCGCTCGGATGGAAGTTTCGGTGGAGCGATCTCGGCTGGGGCCCCCTCACGTGGCTGGCGGCCGTGTTATCCCAGTCTGTATTTGCGGCGGCGGTTCTGATCTTCGAGATTCCGCTCAGCAGCAATATCGACGGGGCCGGCGATTTCGACACCGATCGGGCGTATCTGATCGCCACGCTGGTGGCCGCCGTGATCGCCGCTCCGATCGTCGAAGAGATCGTATTTCGGGGTCTCGTGATGCGTGGGTTCCTGAGTCGGATGGGGCCGGTCGCTGCGATCAGCCTGCAAGGAGTGCTGTTCGGGGTGGCTCACATCGATCCTGTCCGCGGCAGCGGCAATGTCGGTCTCGCCATGGTGCTCTCTGCAGTCGGGGTGACGTTCGGTGCGGCCGCCTATCTCACGCATCGACTAGGGCCGACCGTGATCGCCCACGCGATCTTCAACGGGGTGGTGTTGACGATCGTATTTACCGGGGTGTTGGACGGTGTCGACCGGGACTTCGGTCGCGGAACCTTGTCAGCAGTGTCCGTTGTCGCCGAGCACGCAGTTATCGATCAACCGCACATCGCCGAACCAGCCGGCCAACAGCACAACCGCTGGTGATTCGATCCGGGTGACCGGCTGTAGCGTCGTCGCGTCGACCACGGCGACGTACTCGAGCGATGCGCGGGGTTCGGTTTTGATCAACGAAACCACGGTGGCCATCACCGAATCAGCCGACCGTTCCCCCTCCAAGAATGCCGACGCGGCAGCTGTGAGTGCCTGTGACAACACCACTGCACCAACTCGATCATCTGGCGAGAGGCGCACATTGCGGCTTGACGATGCGAGACCGTCTGGCTCGCGAATGATCGGGACACCGACGATCTCGACCCCGAGGTCGAGGTCGGTCACCATCCGGCGGATGATGGCGAGCTGCTGGAAGTCTTTCTGTCCGAACAGCGCGAGATCGGGCGTGGTTGCCCCCAACAACTTTGTGACGACGGTGGTGACACCTCGGAAGTGTCCAGGTCTGAGGGGGCCCTCGAGGCGGTCGGCGAGTTCGCCGGGTTCTACATAAGTCTGGAACTCGGATGAGTACATCGCCGCTGCCGTCGGGGCATAGACCGCGTCGACGCCTGCTCGTTCGCACGCCGACAGGTCGTCGTCGATCGGCCGTGGATAGCTGTCGAAGTCGTTCGACAGGTTGAACTGCAACGAGTTGACGAAGATCGTGACTATCACGCGGTCAGCTCGCTGGAGCGCCGCCTCGACGAGCGCCAGGTGGCCGGCGTGGAGTGCACCCATCGTCGGCACCACGGCGACACGGTGCCCACCGCGACGTTGGTCATGAGACCACGCCCGCATTGCATCTGGCGTGGTGAACAGCCGCATGGCGGGCAGGGTAGTGGGGCAGCGCTCGTCAGGCTCGAAACGCGGAGGGGCACAACTCTCGATATGAGGGCACCGATCCGAACGAGGTGGCGGTCAGGACGGCGTCGACGCATGCCGTCTCGAAGACCTCAGCCGCCATTGCGAACAGAAGGTTCAGTTGGGAGGCCCGTGAGCCGACGCCGCGCATGGTGCCGGCATCGATCGAGCCCACATCGTGTACTCCGGTCGCGAGCCCAAAAACCGTGTCGCCGTCGATCAGCGAATGGGCGGGTCGGATCGCCCGAGCGAGTCCATCGTGGGCCGACTGTGCCAGGCGACCCACCTCCGGTCTGGCGAGGCAAGCGTCGGTGGCGACGATACCGATGGTCGTGTTCAGCGGGGGAGCCGGGGCGGCCTCACAGACGGTACGCAACGCCGCCCGTTGTGCGGCTGTCGGGCGTCGCAGCGAGTTGTGGAGCGACCACGGCAGACCTGTCGATAGATCGAACAGCGATCCGGACGCGTTGACGACGGCCAGCGATGCGACGGTTATCGTGACGCCAGCGATGTCGATCGTGGCCGACGCCATTCCGACTCCACCTTGCAGGCCGCCTGCTCTGGCGCCTGCTCCTGCGCCGATCGTTCCGCGGCCGGTGGTCGGCCGAGCGGCACGCGCCGCCCGCTCGCCGAACACGCGGTCTGGTCGGCGGCTGAAGTCACCCCCACGTCCGAGATCGAAGATCACTGCCGCCGGTACAACTGGCACGACCTGGTGTGGCTCTGGCCCGACCGGAACCCCGAGTTGTCGGCCTTCGAGAAACCCCATGACACCATCAGCGGCGGCGAGGCCGTAAGCGCTTCCTCCGCTGAGGCAGACGGCGTGGATGCGATCGACGAGATTGCGTGGATCGAGTGCATCGGTCTCGCGTGTACCAGGGCCACCGCCTCGAACATCGACGCCGGCGACCGCCCCACCGGGGACGATTACCGCGGTCGTTCCAGTTTGCCAGCCGCGGTTGGTGCGTTGATAGTGGCCGACTCGCACGCCAGCGACGTCGGTCAACGATCCATGCCGAAACGGGTCTGTAGGCGAACTCACAGCTCCGACCGTAGCGAACCGGTTCGAGCGAAACCGTCACCTCACGGTTGGCCGGCGAGTAGCGTTTGGATCGTGCTCGGCCGTGAAATCCCTCGTGATACCGCATGGGTCCGTGTGGCCGGAGCGACCAAGAGCGGCATCGGTGAGTTGATCAGCCGTGGGTATGAGACCGCCGCACAGTGGGCGGCGATCGGCCCGAACACGGCGCGCGGCAGGCGCTTCGGGCACTTCGGGCAGGGGAGCGTGATCTGCTTCCCGTGGGTGACCATCATGAACGAGCGGTACATCCGCATCGGTGACGGCACGATGATCGGCCCGCAGGTGGCGTTGTCGGCGGGCATGTTGCCAGGCCAGGCATGCGTCACCGACCCGGTTGTTTCAATCGGTGATCGTTGTTTGATCGGTAGGGGCAGCGGAATCGTCGGTCATCTGTCGATCGAGATCGGCGACGACGTCTGGACCGGCCATCACGTATACATCACCGATCAGAATCATGGCTATGACAATCCGGATCTGCCGATCTCACAGCAGGTTCAGCCGGAGCGTCCGGTCAGCATCGGTTCGGGCTCGTGGCTGGGCTATGGCTCGGTGGTGCTGCCGGGTGCCCAGATCGGCCGCAATGTCGTGATTGGTGCCAATAGTGTGGTGACTGGCACGATTCCCGACTACTCGATCGCCGTCGGAGCCCCCGCACGCGTGATCAAACTGTTGTCGACCGTTCCGGAATGACCGTGGTCAGAGTGCGTGCCGATGATTCGGCTTCTCGTGCCGCAACCAAAAACGCTCACGGTCGCGGCACTAGCGACTGAGGTCGTATGGCGGAGAGCAGGTCGGCATCTCGTTGTCGCCGGCAAACGTGGCGATCCGTTCGCTGATCGGGATCGCCTCGATCTTGGTTTCGTAGAAGGCCTTGTTCTCGCCCGTTTCACGTAGCTGGTCGGCGAAGTTGCGGCGGTCCTGCAGGTAGACGCGGTAGTCGTCCTCCCAGAGGGGCACGATCTGTTGGCCCTTTTCGTCGGTCGGTGTGACGGCGACCAGGTCGTCAACCATGTGCTCGAGGATGTCGGTGGCGCGGTCGACGATGTCGGCTCGCTCTCGGATCAGTTCGGGGCCGACATCTACGATTGTTCGCAGGTCGGTCAGTTCGAACCGGTCTTGGGCCGCCTGCAGGCAGATCTGCTCGCCACGCTCGGCCCACGCTCGGTCGTCGATCCGGTTGACCGCTTCTTTGGAGGCGAAGAACAATGCCCAGATCCAGAACGTCGCAAATCCGGCCACCAACAGCGCCAGCAGTGCGCGTACGATCAGCCGCTTGGCAGTTTTGTCTGGGGAGTCCGTCTTCGGGTTGTGATCGACTGTCTGCATCGTCTGCAACCCTACGGGCGGCGGACGGCGGTCGGCGATCAGCTCTCGATCGCGTCGATCTCGATTCCGAACGGGAACGCGCCTTGAACAACGATCGTGGGTCGGCACGTTTCGATCAGGGTGCTGGTTCGGATTCGCGCTTTCCACTCAGCGATTTGGCCTGGGGCGATCTGCTCGAAGGTGATGATTTCGACCTCATCGTCGATCGTGACGAACAGCGTGTAGTCACGCGTCGAGTGGCTCTCGTTGGTCAGCGTGCCTTCGACCATGGCGGTGCGGCCGTCGAGCACACAGGCGGTGATGTCGGTGTCGACAGGACCGGGCTCGATGAAGTCAGCGAGAGCCTGAAACAACAATACCGAGAGCACGATCCCGACTACTGAGATCACGAGAGTCAGCCCACCCATGACGATGCCGCTGATCGCAAGACCCCGGCCGGAACCGACCTTGGCCGATCGGCGCAGACCTTTGATACCGAACACCAGCGCCAGGATTCCGAGCACGACGCCAACGACCACGACGAACGGAATCCAGGCGACCAGTGTGCCGATGAGACCGCAAGTCAGGGAAGCCGTCGCGATGCCGTTGCCCTGTTGGGGCCCCAGCCCGGAGTGGCCTGGCCCCGTACCGAGTGGATCGACCATGCGTTGCCCGCCGTTCGAGACATCGGAGGTCCACATGACTCCGTTGAAATAGCGGTACTCATAGCGGCCGAGAGGGTCGGGAAACCAGCCTGCCGGCGCCGCGTTCGACGGTGTCGAAGGAGGCGGGTTGCTCACGACTTCGCAGAGTACCGTCGCCTGGGTGGAGATCGTGTTGATTCGTCATGGCCAACCAGAATGGATTCGCGAAGGGCTCAGCGTCGTCAATCCACCGCTCACCCGGCTCGGACACGCGCAGGCCGAGGCGATGGCAGGCAGGATGGCGACCGAGGCGTTCGACGAGATCCTCGTGTCGCCCCTCGAACGTGCCAGACAGACGGCTGCCCCGCTGTACGCGGCGACCGATCGGCACGAGCAGATCGACCCGTGGTTGGAGGAGATTCGCGATCCGGGCTGGCATGGTTCTTCGGCCGAGAGGGCAGAACAGGCGTATCGCGAAATCCGCGAGCGGCCCGTCGACGAGCGATGGCATGGTCTCGACGGTGGCGAATCGATCCGTGATTTCACAAACCGTATCCACGAGGGTGCCTCGCAGTTTCTGTCTGAGCGTGGGGTCGAACGCGTCGACCATGAGCTCCCGATGTGGTCAATCGCGGAGCCGGAACGCCGAATCGCGTTGGTCGCCCACGCCGGTACGAACTCCGTCACGATCGCCCATATGCTCGGTTTGCCACCAACACCCTGGGAATGGGATCGTTTTGTTCTGGGACACACCTCCGTCAGCCGGTTGGAGGCGATTCCGGTGCATGGCGGCTTCACGTTCAGTCTGACGTCACTGTCGAATCTCGAACACCTGAGGTCCGATCAGCGCACGCGCTGACCGTCGGTCTGTGCGGTCGGCCGACTTGCGGCTATCTTCATCGGCGATGGCTGAAAACTTGAAGATGTACATCGGCGGGGCATGGGTCGACGCCCGCTCCGGCGACACATTCGACTCCATTGATCCGGCGACGGGAGGTGCACTGGCAACCGTGCCCCGCGGCGCGTCGCTCGATGTCGACCTCGCTGTAGCGGCAGCTCGCCGGGCTTTCGACGGCGGAACCTGGGGGAGCGCTGTAGCAGAACGTGAACGTGCCCGGATCCTGTTCCGGATCGCGCAATTGGTTGCCGAGCAGCGCCAGTCGCTCGCCGAGCTCGAGGTGCGCGACTGCGGCAAGCCGATTGGTGATGCGCTGGCCGATATCGATGAGGTTGCGTTCATGTTCGAGTACTACGGAGGGTGGGCGACCAAGATTACCGGTGATATTCCGCCCGTCGGGCCGGACGCGATGAGCCTGGTCGTCAAAGAACCGGTCGGTGTTTGTGGGCTGATCGTGCCATGGAACTATCCGATGTTGATGGCGGCTCAGAAGGTAGCGCCGGCCCTCGCAGCAGGCTGCACAGTGGTGCTCAAGCCGGCTGAGCAGACCCCTCTGACGGCGTTGCGGATGGCGGCAATCGCCGAGCAAGCCGGGTTACCGGCAGGTGTGTTCAACGTGGTCACCGGATTCGGAGTCGAGGCCGGCGCCCCGCTGCTGACCCACCCTGGTGTCGACAAGATCTCATTCACGGGGTCGAGGGCAATCGGCATGATGATCCAGCGCACCTGTGCCGACCAGCTTAAGCGCGTCACACTCGAGCTCGGCGGAAAAAGCCCCAACATCATCTTCGGCGACGCGGATATCGAACGGGCGGTCGTGGGTTCGGCGCTGGGGGTATTCGGCAATCAAGGCGAGGTGTGTTCGGCTGGCAGCCGGGTGTTAGTACACCGGTCGGTATACGACGACGTATTGCAGGGCATGACCGACTTTGCAGCAGGTATGAAGCTCGGCTCGGGGCTCGATCCCGAGACCACGATGGGGCCGCTGGTGTCAGCCGCTCAGCGCGACCGAGTGCAGGCCTATATCGACGCCGGGCCCGGAGAGGGTGCCAACCTGGTCTTCAGCGGCCAGCGCCCGAACGACCCGGCGCTGGCGAACGGCTATTTTGTGCCGCCTGCGATCTTCGAGGCGACCAACGATATTCGTCTCGCACGCGAGGAAATCTTCGGCCCGGTTGCTGCGGTGATTCCGTTCAGCGACGTCGACGAGGTGGTACGCCTCGCGAACGACACCGAATACGGGCTGGCGGCGGCGATCTGGACTCGTGACATCGGGCTTGCGTTGCGTACCGCCAAAGCGGTCCGTGCTGGTGTGGTGTGGATCAACGACAGCCAGCCGGCGCCAACAGAATCGATGTGGGGTGGGTACAAGCAGAGCGGCATCGGTCGCGAGCTCGGCCCGTATGCGCTCGACACTTATCTCGAGTCGAAGCAGATCTATATCAATCTCTCCTGACGATGTCTCTGGAAACACAGCGGATAGGTCGCTGCGCTGCTTTGGATTCCGCATAGTTGGGAGTTGTGCCAGGCACAACTCCCAACTCTTAGCCTGGGGGCGTATGCGGCTCTCTCCTGCTCGTTACCGTCACGTCGCTGTCGGGGCATTGCTCGCGCTTGCAGTGATCATTGTGACGGGCGCAGCCGTGCGCCTGACGAACAGTGGCCTCGGGTGTGACGACTGGCCGAACTGTTCGAATCAACGGTTCGTCGACGTGTCGTCGAAGCATGCTGCCATCGAACAGCTGAATCGTTTGTTCACCGGTGTTGTCGGCGTCGTGGTGATCGCTGCAGTGTTGGGTTCATTGGTGCGTGTCGGCGACCGCCGCCGCGACCTCGTGCGGCTGTCGATGCTGTTGGTCGGCGGCGTACTCGCCAATGCCGTTCTTGGCGGCATCTCTGTGCTGGTCGATCTGCACCCGATCGCCGTGCAGATGCACCTTTTGCTCTCGATGTTTTTGATCGTGACGGCAACGGTGCTGGTACGACGCTCGGCCGAGCCCGACGGTGTTGAACGCGAACGGGTCGTCACCGAGCCGACGCAGCGCATGACGTTGCTGTTGTTCGGATTGACCTGGGTCGCCGTGTTCACCGGCACGTTGGTCACGGGTGCCGGGCCACACGCTGGCGACGAGCAGGCCAAGCGGCTCGACTTGGCAATTTCGGATGTCGCCCGTGTGCACGCCGTATCCGTGCTGACGGCGATCGCGATCGCGATCCTGATCGCCTGGCGGATCCGCAAGTACGCCAACGACCGCACGGCGCTTACCAATGTGTTATCGACGTGGATCTTCGTCGGCGTGCTTCAAGCCGGTATCGGCTACATCCAGTACTTCAACGATGTGCCCGAGTTGTTGGTCGGGATCCATGTCGCCGGCGCGACCATGGTGATGGTGGTCAGCACCCAGCTCGTGCTCAACACGACGGGATCGGAGGATCCGGATGTTTCGTCGACCGTTGCAGGCCAAGTTCGGTGATCTGCGCGACCTGTGGATCGACCGGCTCAACCAGACCGCGTATGTCCGCAACGAAGCCGCCTAGCGAACCGCCGCCTTGGCGAGGCGGTCTCTCAGGGCATGCCCGATTCCGTCGGCCGCCGGCAGCACCACGACGAGGGCGTCCAACTTGCCCTGGTCGGCGGCTCGAAGGTCTGAGTACAGCAGCTGGGCCGCCACGACAAGGTCGTCGGTGCGGTCGAGTACGCCGACCCGTTGACCACCCGATCGGCGGATGGCAGCGACGGCTTCGGCCTCGATTTCGTTTTCGGCGAGTACGACCTGACATTCGGGGGCGTAATGGGATGCCAGCATGCCAGCCGCTCGGCTCGGGCCCGACGCCCCCGCGACGAAACCGTCCAGCAGGCGTTCGACGTCATCGATCGAGATCGCTCCGGCCCGCAAGATTTGAGGAGGATCGACCGTGAGATCGACGATCGTGCTTTCGACACCGATCTGACACGGGCCGCCATCGAGAATCAGGTCACGCTCTGGATCTAGGTGAGCGGCCAGATCGTCGAGCACGTGCTGGGCGGTGGTCGGGCTGACCCTCCCGTACCGGTTCGCCGACGGCGCTGCCAGTCCGCCGCCGTGGGCGGCCAGCAGAGCGTGAGTCAGCGGGTGGCTGGGCACTCGCAGCCCGACGGTGTCGCGCCCACCGGTTACGGCGTTCGAAACTCGAGGGCCGCGCCGCAACAGCATTGTCAGCGGCCCCGGCCAGCACGCTTGCGCCAGTCGGGTGGCGTGTTCGGGCACTTCGGCGACCCATCCAGCGGCCCCCTCGAAGTCGGCGAGATGCACGATCAATGGGTGGTCGGTCGGTCGACCCTTGGCGGTGTAGACGCGAGCCACGGCCTCGGATTGCTCGGCGTCGGCAGCCAGCCCGTACACCGTTTCGGTCGGGATCGCCACCAGTCCGCCGCGGCGAAGTCGTTCGAGCGCCAATTCGATATTGGTCGAGATCAGTTTGTCAGCCAATGAAGACATCGAGGAACTCGAGCGTGGCGTCGATGAAGTCGAACGACTCTGGGGTGGCGAAGTGGTCTGTACGCCGCAGCGTGACCAGTCGTGCGTCGGGGAGCACCTCGATCAAACGATCGGCGGGGAGTACGAAGTCGCGATCACCTACGGCGACCAGCACCGGGCATGTGACCCGCGCAAACTGCTCGTCGGTGATTGCGGCACTCGGAGCGCGCTTCATGATCGCAGCCAGGGCAATCGGATCGTTGCCGGTCTGGTGCGCGTACTGGGCGAACAGGCGGGAGGGATTGTCGAGATCGGCGGCGCTGCCGCCGCTCTCGATCGCTTCGATGATTCGTCTTGTCGCGTCATCATCGGGGGTGAACACATTCTGTCCGATACCCGCCAATACCAGTCGCCGGAATCTGTGTGGCTGATCGATTGCGGCCCGCAACAGGGTCAGCGCGCCCAGCGAGAAGCCGACGGCGTCGATCGGTTGGTCCGGCATCGCCGAAAAGACTCGTTCGGTCAGATCGGCGTAGGCCGCTGGTTCGTGTGGCTTGGGTGCCGTTCCGTGGCCGAGCAGATCGACACCGATCACCTCACGGTCGACATCGGCGAGCAGTGCCGTGAAACCCGAACGTTCCCAGGTGGTCGTGAATGAGCCGCCCCACCCGTGAACCAGCATGACGGGAACGGGATCGGTGGCTGGCGGATCTGAGGTCACGTCAGCATCGTACGCGGGTGCGGACAGCCGTTAGCCTGTGGCCGCCCCTCCTGCAGGAGAACCACCCATGAAGATGTTGCATCCCAATCCGCCCCACGACCTCACCTACAGCGATGTGTTCATGGTGCCCAGTCTGTCGTCGGTGGGGTCGCGCTTCGGCGTCGACCTCACGACACCCGACGGGGTCGGCACCACGATCCCGCTCGTCGTGGCCAATATGACCGCCATCGCCGGACGTCGCATGACCGAAGTCGTTGCTCGTCGAGGCGGAGTAGCGGTGCTGCCGCAGGACATCCCGGTCGACGTGATCGACGGCGTGATCGGTTGGGTCAAGTCGCGCCACCCGCTGTTCGAGACGCCGATCACGCTGTCGCCTACCAACACCGTCGGCGACGCTCTCAGCCTGGTCCACAAACGGGCCCATGGCGCCGTGATCGTGATCGACTCGGATGGGCGCCCGATCGGCGTGTTCACCGAGCAAGACGCGATCGGCTTCGACCGGTTCACGCAGCTCCAACACGTGATGAGTACCGAACTCGACACGTTGCCGGCTGATATCACTCCCGAGGCAGCATTCGACCGCCTGCACGGCGAGCGCCGCACGCTGGCGCCCGTGGTCGATGACGACGGTCGTTTGCTTGGCCTGCTCACCAGTGTCGGGGCATTGCGGTCAACCATCTATAGGCCGGCGATCGACTCCCAAGGTCGGTTGCTGGTCGCGGTGGCCGTCGGCATCAACGCCGATCCGGTCGGTCGGTCTGGTGATCTGGTGCGAATGGGCGCCGATGTGCTTGTGATCGACACCGCGCACGGTCATCAGACGCGGATGCTCGAGGTGGTCGAGCAGGTGCGTCGAACATGTCCCGTTGCCACGATTGTCGCCGGCAACGTGGTCACAGCTGACGGAACCCGTCAGCTGATCGAGGCCGGCGCCGACATCGTCAAGGTCGGCGTCGGGCCGGGCGCGATGTGCACGACCCGCATGATGACCGGCGTCGGTCGCCCACAGTTCTCAGCCGTGGTCGAATGCTCCGACGAGGCCGCACGGTTCGGCAAGCATGTGTGGGCCGACGGCGGCGTACGGTTCCCGCGCGACGTCGCCCTTGCTCTGGCGGCAGGGGCCTCTAACGTGATGGTCGGGTCGTGGCTGGCCGGCACCCACGAGTCGGCGGCCGACACGCTGCGCGACACCGATGGTCGGCTGTACAAGGAGAGCTTCGGAATGGCGTCGAACCGGGCTGTCAAGAACCGCACCAAGACCGAAACCGAGCTAGACCGGGCCCGCAAGGAGTTGTTCGAGGAGGGCATCAGTACGTCGCGTATGTATCTCGATCCCGGCCGCCCGGGTGTCGAGGACATCATCGATCAGATCGTGGCCGGCGTGCGTTCCTCGTGCACCTATGCCGGGGCGGCGACGATCCAACAGTTTCACGAGCAGGCCGTGATCGGCGTGCAGAGCCACGCCGGCTACGACGAAGGCCGTCCGTTGGGCACGTCATGGTGAACGGTGATGGTGAACCGACCGCCCCATTGGTGATCGCCATCGACGGCCCGGCCGGGGCCGGCAAGAGCACCGTCGGTCGGGCGCTCGCCGACCGGCTGTCGGTCGGCTACCTCGACACCGGAGCCATGTACAGGGCGATGACGTTTGCGGCGCTGCGGCGCGGTGTCGTCGAGGGAGCTCTCGACGAGGTGGCTGCGATGGCACCGACCGTCGACATAACCATCGAAGGCGACACGGTAATCGTCGATGGCGTCGACGCCACGGTGGCGATCCGCGGCCGCGAGGTCACCGAGGCTGTATCACAAATTTCTGCCAACCCAGTGGTCCGCGAGGTGCTGGTCGACCGCCAACGGGCGTGGGTGAGCGAGCACGGCGGTGGCGTTGTGGAAGGCCGAGACATCGGGTCGGTGGTGTTTCCCGGTGCACAACTCAAGCTGTACATCACCGCCTCGGCTCGTGTCCGTGCCGAGCGTCGGGTCCGCGAGATCGGCGGTGACATCGATCAGGTCGAGGCATCGATCATCAAGCGCGACCGTGTCGACTCGTCCCGCGATCACAGCCCGCTCACCGAGGCCGAAGGCGCGGTCGTCGTCGACACGACGGGCGTGTCGATCGACGCCGTCGTAACCCACATTTTGGAGCTGCTGAGATGAGCAAGCCTGACACGTTCTTGGCCGGCAACGGTCTGGTGAGTCGCGTTTTCTACCGGTTCTGCTGGTCGTTGCTGATCCCGGTGGTGCGGATCTACACGCGTCTGACAATCAACGGCCGCGAACATTTGCCACAGCACGGAGCGTTCGTGCTCGCCCCAGTTCACCGGTCGTATCTAGACACACCGTTTGCCGGTTGTGTGCGCAGCAAGCGGATGCGTTTCATGGGCAAGGACACGATGTGGAAGAACCGCCAGTTCGGATGGGTGCTATCGGCGCTGGGTTCCTTTCCGGTGACCCGCGGCACGGCTGACCGGGAGGCGTTGCGGCGGGCGATCCAGGTGCTCGAGGGTGGTGACCCGCTGGTGCTGTTCCCCGAGGGGGAA
Organism: uncultured Ilumatobacter sp.; assembly: GCA_937919625.1. Taxonomy (GTDB): domain Bacteria; phylum Actinomycetota; class Acidimicrobiia; order Acidimicrobiales; family Ilumatobacteraceae; genus Ilumatobacter. Next base: position 10,939 of record CALFRK010000045.1, on the reverse strand, counting down.
CGTAAGCAAGGGCCGCTCGTGCAGCCGCTGTTCGACGGCGCTGTCTATATCGCTATCAAGGCCGGTGTGCCGATCGTGCCGGTTGGGATCGGCGGCTCGGAGCGGGTGATGCCCAAGAAGGCCAGGTTCATCTATCCGCGCAAGGTGCACATCGAGATCGGTCCTGCAATCCCTGCACCGGTTGCGCCTGAGGGTGGCCGCCTCCCGCGCACGGTCTACAAAGATCACTCAGCCCAGTTGCATGCCGAGTTGCAGCGCCTGTTCGACAAGGCGATGGAGCGTGTCCCATGGGACTATCCGCTCGACTGACCACGTTCGTGGTCACGCGAAGGTAGCGCGCAGGGCTGCTGCGAGAGCGGGCGGGTCGGCAGTGCCGCACAGTTCTCTGGCGGAGTGCATCGAGAGTTGGGGAACTCCGACGTCGACGGTGTCGATGCCGAGACGCGTGGCGGTGATCGGGCCGATCGTCGAGCCGCACGGCATATTGTTGCGCGATACGAACACCTGGTGCGCAACGCCAGCGGTCTCGCAGGCCCGCCGGAACATTGCGGCGGTTGCCGACGAAGTGGCATAGCGCTGATTGCTGTTGATTTTGATCGCCGGGCCGGCGTTCACGATCGGGTGGTGTTCGGAGTCGTGGCGGTCGGTGTAGTTGGGATGCACGGCGTGCGCGTTGTCGGCGGAGACACAACTCGAAGTCGCCAACGATCGAAGTAGGTCGTTGCGGCTACCACCGCGGGCGAGTACATGTCGTTCGAGTACACGTTCGAGCAACGGACCGCCGGCACCCGTGGTGGACGACGAGCCGACCTCCTCATGGTCATTGAGCACGATCATCGCCGTGGCATCGACGGGTTGGGAGGCGATCAGGGCATCGACCGCTGCCCAACACGACAGGAGATTGTCGAGCCGCCCGCTCGCCAGTAGCGAGGCGTCGGCCGCGAGCACGGCAGCCGGCTGAACGTCGTACAGGCACAACTCCCAGAACGCCGGAACGTCGCATCCCGCCTCGCCGGCGATCCAGTCGGCGAACTCGCCGACCGAACCCTGACCGATGCCCCACACCGGTCGGAGGTGTTGCTGTGGGTCGAGCTTGAGACAGTCGTTGACGCCCCGGTCGAGGTGTACGGCCAGCTGGGGCACCCTGGCGATCGGGCGCCCCACGTCGACCAATACGTGTGAGCCGTCGAGCATGGTGAGCCGCCCGGCGATTCCGAGATCACGATCGAGCCACGAGTTGTTGAGGATCCCGCCGTACACCTCGACGTTGAGTTGTTTCCACCCTGCGGAGCTGCCGTCGGGGCGCGGCTTGATGCGCAGGCACGGCGAGTCGGTGTGGGCCCCTGCCAACCTGAACGGCAGATCCGCTTCGACTCGGTCGGGTGTTCGCCAGGCAATCAGACCGCCGTCGCGCAGGACGTAACCGTCGACTGGCAGTTCCGACCAGTCGCCGGTGTCGGCGACCTCGACAAATCCGGCTGCCACCAGTCGGTCGGCGGCCGTGCGGGCGGCGTGGAATGGTGACGGCGACTCGTCGAGGAACTTACGCAGGTCGTCGATCGATTCGGTCACGGCGTCAGCCCTTCTGAAACAGGCCGATCAGCAAGCCAGACCACGGGATCGAGCCCGAGTCGCCGACCCAGCGGCGCAGCCGTTTGGCGGGCACGCTGCAGTGGGCTGGTGTAGACAGGTTGAATTCGCTTCACGAGTGACGAGGATATGCACGAATGACGAGACGGACGAAGATCGTGGCCACAATCGGACCTGCCAGCGACGAGCTCGAGTCGCTCGAACGCTTAATCGCGGCGGGGGTCGATGTCGTCCGTCTTAACCTCAGTCACGGCTCGGTCGAGGGTCATCTCGATCGCCTCGCGCGTGTTCGTTCGGTCGCCGCCAAGCTGGGTCGCCACGTGGCGGTGCTGGCCGATCTGCCCGGCCCGAAGATCAGGGCTGGCCACTTTCCGGCGGGTGGTGTGACATTGTCGCCAGGAGCATTCGTGCACTTGAGGTCCGGTGACGGATTCAGCAATGCGGGCACGATATGGGTCGACTACGAGACGCTGATCGCCGACCTGGCGGTCGGCGATCGTGTGATTCTGGGCGATGGCGCGATCAGCATGCGGGTCACGTCGAACGACGGCGAAGCGGTTCTCGCCGTGATCGAGACAGGCGGTCGTACGCAGGGGAGTCCCGGGGTACACCTGTCGTCCGAGCGGCTGCGCCTCACCACTCCGACCGCGGAAGATCTGGTACTCGCCGAGACGATGGCCGCCGCCGGCGTCGAGTTCGTGGCAGTGTCGTTCGTTCGCGAAGCGGGCGACGTAGCCCAGGTGCGCCAGGTGGTCGGCGAGCGTGCCGAGCTGGTGTCGAAGATCGAGACGAGTTCGGCGCTGGTCAACCTCACTGAGATCCTTGAAGTCAGTGACGCGATCATGGTCGCCCGCAGCGACCTTGGCATCGATTGCCCGCTTGAGGACGTTCCACACCTACAAAAGTCGATTATCCGGCAATGTGTCGAGTACGGGATACCGGTGATTACCGCCACGCAGATGCTCGAATCGATGGTGACCGCCCCGTCGCCGACGCGAGCCGAGGTCACAGACGTCGCCAACGCAATCTTCGACGGAACCGATGCGCTGATGCTGTCCGGCGAAACGGCGATCGGTCACAATCCGGCACTCACGGTGGCCACGATGGCCGTAATCGCCGAGCGTGCCGAGCGTGAAGCGCATTACCGCCAATGGGCGGCCCGCCTAGGCCGGGTCCAGCGCGAACGCTGGGATTCGATGAGTGACCGGATCACCGCCGCTCTGACCCACGCCGCCTCTCAGGCGGCCGACGACACCGACGCCCGCGCGATTCTGTGCTGCACCAGCAGCGGCCGCACTGCCAAGGCGATGGCTCGATTCCGGCCGCTGGCCGAGCTGATCGCGCTTTCCCCAAACCCGAAGACCGTCAATGCGCTCTCGCTGACTTGGGGTGTCGAGGCGCTCGAGGTCGGCACCTATTCGACGACCGACGAGATGGTCTGGTTCGCGATCGAGATGGCGGTCAGCCAGGGCAGGATCGACTTGGGGGACACGGTCGTCGTGCTTGCCGGCTCGCCAACCAGGTCGGCTTCGACTGCCGCCGACGTCTTGCGCATCGTTCACGTTCAATGAGCGCCAGCCCTGCCGATCAATCGGCTGCGATCTGGACCGTGACGACGGGTGTATCGGACGCATCCCATGTAGTGCTGGTGCACGGCTCGCTCGACCGTTCAGCGGGACTGTTGAAGCTCAGTCGGCGTCTCGATCACCGATTCTGTGTGACCCGTTTTGATCGTCGCGGCTACGGCCGCTCGCGGCCGCACGCTGGCCCATTCAACATGGAACATCAGGTCGAAGACCTTGTCCAGATCGTACTCAGGACCGATGCTGCGCGACGTCGTGTGGTCATCGTCGGTCACAGCTACGGTGGCAATGTCGCTCTGGCGACTGCCGACCGGTACCCAAACCTTGTGGCGGGTGTGATCACATTCGAGTCTCCTCTGTCGTGGATGCCGTGGTGGCCCGGCGGTGGGGCGGGTGGCAGCGCGATGGCGTGGCGCGATGATCCAGAGGAGGCTGCCGAACGCTTCATGAGACGCCTGATCGGTGACGATCGATGGGACCGGTTGCCACCGAGCAGTCGTGCCGATCGTCGCGCCGAAGGCCCAGCGATGATCGGCGAACTCACGGATCTACGTCAGCACGCCCCGTGGGCAGCGGAGAGGATCACGGTTCCGGTGCTGGCGCTGCATGGCGAACACGGCAAGGAGCATCACAGGGTCGGCACCGAGATGTTGGCGGAGATGCTGCCGAACGCCAGCTTCGCGACAGTGCCGGATGCTCACCATTTTGGACCGAACACGCATCCTGACGACCTTGCTTCGATCGTGATCGAGTTCGTCGACGGTTTGGGGCGTTGACGAGAAATCTGTCAAGAAACGGTGGTGCTCCGGATGGTCAGCGCCGCCGCGATGACTGCCGCGCTTCCTGTCAGGGCCAGCGAGCCGGTCATCCCGAATGCCTCGTAAAGCTGTCCGGAGGCAATCACGGCGCTTGCCCGTGCAACGGTGCCGACCGCATTGCTGACGCCGATCGCCCGGCCGCGTGCCAACGGGGCCGCCTCGGTCACCATCGTCAAAGCGGAGACGAAGGCAAACTCGAATCCAGCGAGATACACGAGCAGCCCCGTCACGGCCAGTCCGCGAGATTCTTGCGAGAGCAGCAGAGTTGCGATACCGACCCCAAGCAGCGCTAGGCCGAACAGCACCGAGCGGCGGCTGCCGATCCGATCGCCGAAGGTGGCGACCGACGTCGACGCTCCGAGTTCGACCAGGCCGTATCCGCCGGCGATGACTCCAAGGCCAACGGTCGAGATGCCGTGAGCATCATCGAGCCAAGCGCCGGAAACAACGAACATGCCGAGTCCGGCGGCGGCGGTGAACGCCGCCGTCAGCATTGGTGGCCAAGCGGAACGAGGCAATCGTCTCGCACCTGTGGTCGCTCCGTCGTGGCCCTCAACACCAGGTGAGACAAGCGTCGTCACGACGACCGCTGCGATGGCGGCGCCGATCGCCAGGGCTGTGTACGGGCCGCGCCAGCCGAACCAGCGGATCAGCAGCGCCATCAGAGGGGCGCCGATCAACAAGGCGATCGCCCAAGATGTTTCGAACAGGCCGATCGCCCGGCCCCTGGCGGCGAACGGCACGCGGTGACCGATCCAGGCATGCCCGGCGACGGTGAGATTGCTGACGCCGATCACCAGCACGGCGAACGAGATCGCAAATGTGGTGAGAGTTCCGTACAAGGCGATCAGCGAGGATGCACTGACTGCCGTCAACCCGACCGCGAACAGCCGGCGTTCATGTCCGCGGTCAAGCGCCCGTCCCGTGGTGAGCGTCGTCAGCCCACCGAGCTCGCTGAGGCCCATGATCCCCGTCAGCGTGCCAGTCGTGCTGGAGAAGGCACGTTCGAGGGTAGGGAGGAAGGCCGCAACCCATCGCATCGCCGTGTTGGAGACGATCTTGGCCGAAGTGAGGACCGTGAGTTGTGCGGAGTGTGATCGGGTGCCCGCTGACGGGCGCGCTGTCACGAGGAACGTTTCGTAGAGATGTTGATATCGCGCCCGAAGAACGAACAGGTCGTGTCGACCTGAACGCCTCCTTCGCGAACCTTGTCGGAGCACTCGTCCAACGAGGCACGCTGGCTCCACACGAGTAGCGCCAGCAAACCGAGGATCACGATCAGTGCAACCTTCTGAGCGATGGTTTTCATCAGCCACGCCGAGCCGATCGCCAACGCCACCAGAACGATGACGATCAGCACTGCAATTGTCTTGGCTTGTCCGAGTGAGAGCGCGAGCACAAAACTCACCTTAGGTTGTCGATCGGCCAGTTCGGGTTGATCCCTGCCCGTCCGGTGGTCGATCTGTGCGTTGCATGCTCCTAGGGTACGGGTCATGTCCGATCACCCGATTCAGATGTCAAGTGGCCTTCCGTCAACCGTTCTGCCCGACACCGACGCGATCGAACGCCACGCTCTCGCCCAGGCGATCGACTCGGCGGAACCAAAATTGGCGATCGCCGCGATCGTCGCCACAAACCCCAGGTCACTCGAAGCATGGGCCGAGTTCGGCGATCACTGTGGCGACGTGATGAGTCGCTATGCCGCCTATCGTGTCGGCTATCACCGTGGTCTCGATGCGCTGCGCGCCAACGGGTGGCGGGGATCGGGCTATGTGCGCTGGTCAGCGCCGGGCAACCACGGCTTTCTTCGCAACCTGCTCGGTCTCCATCTCATGGCCAATGCGATCGGCGAGGACGACGAGTCCGAACGTTGCGCCCAGTTCCTGTTGCAGCTCGATCCGAATGGTGTGCCGGCCGACGTGATCGGCGCCGTTCCCAAGTTGTGAGCCAGCACGGCACCCCGATCGGCGTAATTCTCGCCGGCGGCGCCAGCAGACGGATGGGCACCGACAAGGCATTCGTGGGCGTAGACGGACGATCGATGGTCGTTCGGGTTGCCGAGGCGATGTCGCAAGCCGGCTGTAGCCGCGTGGTATGCCAGGGCGGCAATCCTGATCTGGCGACCTCGTTTGGGCTCGAGGTGCTACTCGACTCGATCCCCGGATCGGGTCCGGTTGTGGCGATTTTGACGGCTCTCGAACACCACGACGGCCCGATCGTGGTCGCCGCCTGCGATTTGGTCGACCTTGATGCAGCGGCGGTGCGGGCTGTTGCCAAGGCAGGGGCCGCGGATCCGTCGTCACTCGTGTCGGTGGCGACTGCAGATGGCCGCGTACATCTGCTGTCGTATTGGAGCAGAGCGGCTCTGGTTCCCCTGGCCGCTTTGGTCGCTGACGGCGTGACCAGCTACCGGGTTGCGCTCGAGCGTTTGGCCGCCAGCGAGGTCCCCGTCGATCCGGCGGCCGTCCGCAACATAAACCGTCCCGAGGACCTGGTCTGACGCCGGTATCGTGGTGTTGGTATGGCAATTGAAGAAATCACCGTCGACCAGCTGGCCGAACTCCTGGCAAAGGGTGTACGAGTCATCGATGTGCGCGAGTCTGCCGAATTCGAGCAGGCTCGGCTCGACGGGTCAGAGCTGATTCCGCTCGGATCTGTGCCCCAGCGAATCGACGAGTTTCGAAGCGATGGTCCGACCTATTTGATCTGCCGGTCGGGCGGGCGCAGCATGCAGGCCTGCAAATTCCTGGCCGAGCAGGGCGTCGACGTTGTCAATGTGTCGGGTGGATTGATGGCGTGGATCAGCTCCGCTCGCGACTATGTCTCCGGTCCGGCGTGAGTCTCACGCATCCCCATCGCTGGGTCGATCAACAGGATCAACTCGAGCTGATCATCGACGAGTTACTGACCGAGCAGCGTTACGCGATCGACACTGAGTTCCACCGTGAGCGCACATACTTTCCAACGCTCGCCCTGGTGCAGCTCGGGTGGGGCGACGGGCAGTTCGTCTTGGTAGACCCACTCGCTGTCGACATCACGGCCCTACGGCGCTTGTTCGAAAGCGACGTCCAAGCCGTATTTCACGCCGCTCAACAAGATCTCGACGTGCTGACCCACGCTGTCGGCGCGGTACCTAAAGAGTTCTTCGACACCCAGATTGCCGGCGGGTTCGTTGGGTATGGCACACCGTCACTCGTCGCCCTCCTGAGTGCCGAGGTGGGTGTCAGCCCGCCCAAAGGTGATCGTCTTACCGACTGGCTGCGGCGTCCGCTCACCGACGCACAACGTGACTACGCCGCCGCCGATGTCGCCTATTTGTTGCAGGTTCAGGACCGCTTGATCGCCAAGCTCGATGAGCTGGGCCGCGTCAGTTGGGCGGAACAGGCCTGCCGCGAACTACGTGAAAAGCCGACGAGTGGGCTCAACCCCAACGAATCGTGGAAACGTTTGAAGGATGTTCGCGGATTGCGGCCACGACCTCGTGCGGTTGCGCAGGCGCTCACGGCCTGGCGCGAACGCACGGCGATGGAACGAAATATCCCTGTCCGGCAGGTCTTGCCCGACCTTGCGGTGTTGGGTATTTCGCAGCGCCAACCGAGCAACGAAAAGGAGCTATCACAGGCGCGCGGCGTAGACGAGCGGTTCAGTCGCGGCAAAGTCGCCGCCCATATACTGGCTGCGGTCGCCAAAGGCCAGCAGGCCGAACCTCCTGTGCTCGGTGCCACCAGCGACGATCTGGCGCGCGAGCTGCGCCCGGCCGTCGCCTTGATTTCAGCATGGGTCAGCCAGGTCGCCAAGACCGAGAAGATCGATACATCGATACTGGCCACCAGGTCCGACCTCGTGGCGCTGCTGTCCGGCGATCCGGAGGCGAGGTTGGCCAACGGCTGGCGTTCCGAGTTGCTAGGTGAGGGTGTCAACCATCTGCTGGGAGGCACCGCCGCGCTGACATTTGACCGGGGCGCGGGCCTGCGCCTCGTCGAGTTGCCCGCCGACTGACTCTGGTCAGCTTTGTGCGGAGCGGATCGTTCCTCGGACGCGTCGCCACAACGAGTCGAACACGGCGATCGGCTCGGCGGCTCGACTACCGAATGAGTGAATACTGCGTCGCTCGCCGACCGCCTGGTTGAAGACCACTCGCTGAGGTATGGGTGGCGACCAGATCGCCGACCGGCCAACGATCTGGGCTAGCTCATCGGAGCGGCGCTCTGCCTCGCGAGACACCGCAGGCACACGGTTCAGTACGACGCCGGCCAGCTCGAGATCTGGATTCGTGGCATCCCACACCTCATCGATCAAATCGGCGACCCCACCGATCCCGCGCAGGCCCAGCGCTGATGGTTCGACCACGATCAGGGCGTGCCGCGACGCGCTGAGTGCGCTTCGCGTCAGATTGCCGAGCGATGGTGGGCAATCGATCAGAATCGCCTCGTAGTCGGTTTCGAGCATCGCCAGAGCTCGTTTGAGTCGTTTTGAAGACCCGGATTCGAGTTCTTGCAGGGTGGAGGTGCTCGGTAACACATCGATTCGGTCGGACCACACAGATCGCTGGATGATGCCTCCAAGCTGGGCATTTTTGGTGGTCAGCACGTCGGCGACCGATGCGTCGAGTGCCGCAGGGTCGAGACCGAGCACCCAGGTGCTCGATGCCTGTGGATCGAGATCCACGACCAGCACGCGGCGTCCGGCGGCGGCGGCGGCGGAGGCCAGCCCCAGCGTGACCGTGGTCTTGCCAACTCCGCCCTTCTGGTTCAGAACTGCCAGTGTGCGCTGCATCGAGACCATCGTGCCACGCTGGCCTCATCTCGTTGCAGTTCGGATCTGACAGCGCACCGAATTTGTGACGGTTCTCGCTCGGCGGTTCTCGCTCCGCCAAGAACCGCCGCGTCGCAAGTGTGAGCGGGTAGACTTGCACTTCAATATCAACTGTCTAGTCTGTGGGAGCCCTGTCGTGAAGAAGGGTCGTCATCGCCGCTTCGAAGAAGCGCGAAAGTTAAAACAATCGGGTCCCGGAGCGTTTGATCTGGGGTTTGGAGATCGTGCGCGTACCAACGCGAACGACGACGATGAATACGCCGCGTTGGCGGAAAAGTACGGCGTCACGTTCGAAGACGACGCCGACGACGACGACGCGATCGCCAAATAGTCGCCCGAAACTCCGTCGACGGCCGCGGTTCAGCGTTTTCGCAGCGTCGGGTGAGGAAGCGGCACCCAGTCGGTGCGCTCCAGTTGAACCACCATGAGGTCGTAGATCTGCCTACCGACCAATTCCACAATTTCGTCGCGTGAGCCCACATATACGGGGTCATTGGCGGCGAATGCCTCTGGGGCCTCGGTACACCACCAATGAAAGTCGGCGCCACCGTCGCCCCAATCGCGTCGTTTCCACTCTCGTAGGCGAGACGTGACGTGCCCGTTGTCGTCGGTCGAGTGCTCGAGCCGGATCGGCACCTGCCAGCACACGTTCGGCTTCCAGTCGAGCGGGCGCTGTTCGGCGTCGAGGGCCGCGATATGGAGCGCACAACCAGCGCCGCCCTCGAATCCCGGGCGATTCAGAAAAATGCAGGCATCGTCGACGAGCCTCGTCATTGTGCCGGTTTCGCCGTCATCACCCGGTTCGGGTCGTAAGAACCCGCCCTTGACCGCCTTGGCGTGGAACTGCATGTGCTCCGGTTTGACGCGTACGAATGCCTTCACCACCGTTTGAACGTCGTCGTCGTCGACGAAGTGGGCACCGTAGCTGCAGCAGCCCTGCGCCATTTCAGCTGCCGGCGCATCGAGTACTCCCTGGCAGCCCTCGCCGTAGATGCACTTGTGGTTCGATCGCAGATAAGTCGCATCGAAGATCCACGTGCGCTGCTCGTCGGGGTCCTCGAACGAGACCCACTCATGCACCTGGTCGGCTGCCGTCACGACGCCGCAGGCTAACCGCCGTCTGAACGATCGATGGTGTGTTTGCGGCGGAACCGGCATCGCTTGAAGCAATACCCATCGGTAGGCTGGCCGGCCTATGACGCATGGGAATTCGGGCGGGATCAACGCCGACGGCCTTCGACAGTCCTTCCTCGACTTTTTCGCAGCGAAGGACCACACGGTCGTGCCGTCGGCAAGCCTGATCCCTCACGATCCGACCGTGATGTTCACGGTCGCCGGAATGTTGCCATTCAAGTCCTACTTCGTCGGCGACGAGGTGCCGCCGTTCGCCCGCGCCGTCAGTTCGCAAAAGTGCGCCCGTGCCGGCGGAAAACACAACGATCTCGATGATGTCGGGCGCACCAAGCGCCATCTGGTGTTCTTCGAGATGATGGGCAACTTCAGCTTCGGTGACTACTTCAAGGAAGCGATCATTCCGTGGAGTTGGGAACTCGTCACGAGCGACGTCTCGAGCGGCGGATGGGGATTTGATGGTGACCGTCTGTGGATCACCGTGCACAACAGCGATGACGAGGCCGAAGCGATTTGGCACGAACAGGTCGGCGTACCCATCGACCGCATCCAGCGGCTTGGCGACAAAGACAACTTTTGGCAGATGGGCGACACGGGTCCGTGCGGCCCGTGCTCCGAGATCCACATCGACCGGGGGCCCGACTTCGGCCCGGATGGTGGCCCGCTAGGCGACCCCGCCGGCGACCGTTTCATGGAGTTCTGGAACCTGGTTTTCATGCAGTACAACCAGGCGCCAGACGGCACGCGCACCCCGCTGCCAAAGCCATCGATCGATACCGGTGCGGGGCTCGAGCGGATCCTGGCGTTGCGCCAGGGCGTCGACTCTGTGTGGGAAACCGACCTGATGCAGCCGCTGATCGACATGGCGCAGTCGGTGACCGGCAAGTCGTACCGAGTCGGCGACTACGACGATCGCGACAGCTTCGCGATGCGCGTCCTGGCCGAGCACGCTCGCTCGTCGACGATGCTGGTCAGCGACGGCGTGTTTCCGTCCAACGAGGG